>NZ_DAONKG010000037.1:0-15358 GCF_035406105.1 Methanospirillum sp. | reverse complement strand
CGCCAGATACGAGGGAAACCAGGGCATGCCCCCCGTCGTAAGTGATGAACATGTTGAGTCATCTATGTATGAAATTATACATTGACCTATAAGAAAGTTATCTGGTCAGCTCTTCTGCTTATCCTGTTATGGCCACCCAAATCCCTGATACTCCTCACGGCGCACGATAGCCGGTACAAACGAACCCTGGTACCATACCTGAACACATACCGGGGTACCTGTTCGAAACTCCTGTATCCGGCGATCATATACCGCCCGGATATGCCGGGTATTTTTCCTGGTAAAAATCTCCTCTGCTGCCGCATAAAAGTCAATCATCTGTGAAAGCCATGCCTGCTCGTAAGCGATCGTCTCCCTGGCAAAAGCGAGAGATTCTTCCTCTGAAATGTGATTATGATACTCCCCGTGTTCGTTCAGACCGCTAATCTGCCTGAATTCCAGTTTTTTTCTCCGGTCCGGCTCCCGGTGCAACATGTATGGGTAAATCCGGCATATCGAAAACCGCTCGTCATATATCCTGCACCGGCCATCAGAGAGAAAGATGCAGGAACCATCATCCAATACCCGGAGAGCATATCCGGACACATAGAGCATTCCCTCTTCATCAGCAAGCTCAAAGCCGGGTGCGGGGATGAGGAGGGAGGAATCCAGTTCCATCACCCGCCGTGCATCAGCATCGAGTAAAAAAACATGGCCATTGAAATCAGTCGTGCAGCATCTGCCGCAGCGTATACATGAAAAACCCACGTCCCGGATAATTTCGGCAAGATCCTGCTCACTCCATTGCATAAGAAGCCCTTGCTCAATTTTCAGGGAAGAGAGTGTGCGACTGATAAAGGAATATGACATTTCTCAGTATTTCAGTCATGCTCATGCATAAGGGATGATGGTGAACTGACCGCATAGTTTTGAGATACTGTATTAAACCCGGATTCACTAATCAGAACTATCATGCTTGAAGCCTTTGACCTGACAGGAAGGATTCCAAAGGGACAATATTCAGCAATCGTTGAACCACTCGAGGCACGAACCGCAGAACTGCAAAGAGAGGTCAGAAAACGGGGAAAGTCAGTCATCATCGTGATGGAGGGGTGGAGAGGGTCAGGTATTACCCGGATTATCAATCTCCTTCAACCGGTTCTGGACCCACGAGGAACACGCATTCACCCGATTGCGGAGCCGAATGACATCGAACGTGATCATGGGCTATTCTGGCGGTTCTGGTCACGACTCCCCTCCTATGGCCAGACAGCCATCTTTGACCGGAGCTGGTATACCGCAACCATCGTCGAGCGGTACACCGCTGACGCGATGGATGAGATCCCTGCCTCCTGCATTGAGGACATCAATAATTTTGAATCACAGATCATCAGTGACGGAAACCTGATTTTAAAATTCTTCCTCCATATCAGCAGGGATGAGCAGAAACGGCGTCTGAATGTCATCAAAGACAGCCCCTTTACCATGCAGGCCAGGTATCTTCACCGAAAAGAGGGAATCTACATGGTCAACCGGGATTTTCATATGATTGACCGGATGCTGATAAAGACAGATATGCCTGCATCACCCTGGACCATCATTGAAGCTGAATCGATGAAATACGGTTATGTACGGATTTTACAGACATTTAACTCAGCGGTAGAGTGCTGGCTGATTGAAAAAGAAGGGGGTAAAAAAGAACAGACACAGACATATCTCATCAAGACTATATCAGAACCTGAAGAGTCATCAATTCTGAAAAAAACTGATCTGACGAAGAGTTACACACGCCCTGAATATAAGCCGATTCTCCAGAGTCTTCAAGAGGAACTCCGCAATCTTCAGGTTGAGATATATAAACGAAATATTCCGGTCGTGATCGTGTTTGAGGGATGGGATGCAGCAGGAAAAGGAGGATGCATCATCAGGCTTGCAGAGTCCTTTAATCCCCGTGGGTATGTGGTCGAGCCGATCGGACCACCCAATGACTGGGAGAAGATGCATCATTACCTGTGGAGATTTTATACCCGGTTTCCGCGGAAGGGATATATCACCATCTTTGACCGAAGCTGGTACGGTCGGGTGCTCGTGGAGCGGGTTGAAGGGTTTTGTTCAGAGTCAGAATGGCAGCGGGCATATCATGAGATCAATGTGATGGAGGATGAACTGACTAGGGAAGGAACCATCCTCATCAAATTCTGGCTTCATATCTCCAAGGATGAACAACTCCGCCGGTTTCATGATCGTCAGAATAATCCTGAGAAAAACTGGAAGATTACTGAAGAAGACTGGAGAAACCGTGAAAAATGGGATCAGTATGAGAATGCGGTCAATGCCATGATCCGACGGACGACAACCGCTCAGGCCCCCTGGACTGTCATTCCTGCAAATAGTAAATATTATGCACGAATTTCAGTCCTCGAAACGGTCAGAAATGCACTACAAAAACGGATAAAAGAGATGAAGTGAGATCTGGCCTGTTATGAGGATCCAGAAAATAACTTGTTTTTAAGTTCATTAAGCCGTCCTTTATGAGCCTCATACCGGTGCACGAATTCATGAAGCTCGGGAATCTCAAGATCCGTCTCGATGGTCCCGTCCCGTTGGATCGGATATATTCTGCCCAGAATCTCAATAAGGCGCTGCTCCACCTGCACACGTTTTAACAGTTCCCCAAACTCCTCAACATCAGCGGCATCACCCCCATTTTCAAGGGCACGTTCTTTTTCCTGGTCAATTTCAGCGTTTCTGGCCCGGACCCCGTCAATAGCCTTGATAAGATCAGGAAGTCTGACCGGTTTGATAAGATAATCATCAATCTGGTCGCCATACCGGAGGACATCTTTAATGGTCAGACTTTTTCCGGTCTGCATAATTATTGGGACGGTCTTTGCCTTTTCGTGCTTTTTAATATGGAGAAGGGTCTCCCACCCGTCCATCGGTCTCATCATGACATCAAGGATGATAAAATCAGGAACATCCTCGTATACCATGTCAATGGCTTCCTGTCCGCTTAATGCACCCCGGGCATCAAACCCCTGCTGTTTTAAAGTCTCCACAAAAGCCATCTTCAGGAGAGCCTCATCATCAACATACAGGACTTTTAATCGTGTACCCACAATTGTTCACTCCCAGCAGGTCCCGTCTGGCTGTGCAGTACCCTGGTTATATACGATATTCTCCTCATTCATGATATCAGTTTTTTCTCTTCCATATCAGAAAGTCCGGCTCCCTGGTCCGAACTCACATCTTCATTCATGATAGCACGGGTCTCATCCTCTATGGATTTTACCACTTCACTGATCCGTTCAGCGGTTGGAATATCACCTAAAAGGCCCTCATCAAGCGGGATCTCATAGACTTCCTTATCATCCATGGCTTCGGTGGCTCCAAGATACTTCGCTCCCTGTTTGATAAGACTTGATATCTCAAACGGGAAGATGATCTTGGTGGCCTGACCGTTTGCCATTGTTTTCAGGGCATCTAAAGAGAGCACGGTGATTGCCCGCTTGTCAAGAGATCTGGATCCGAGAGCGAGTATCCGAAGACCCTGCGACTCTCCCTGTGCACGCAGAATCTGTGATAAACGTTCTCCCTCCGCTTTTAGGATCTTACTCTGCCGTTCTCCTTCTGCTTCAAGAATCATACTCTTTTTGAGACCTTCCGCCTTTAAAATTGCAGAACGTTTCTCACCATCTGCCCGAAGGATCGCGGCCCTTCGCTCCCGTTCTGCAGCGGTCTGTTCAGTCATGGCCTGTTTGACAGCCCCGACCGGATCTACTTCCTTAATCTCGACCCGTTCGACCTTTACTCCCCACTGATCCGTCTCCCGATCGAGAATGTCCCGGAGTTTGGTATTGATACTCTCACGGTTATAGAGCACCTCATCAAGCTCCATGTCACCGATAATGCCACGAAGACTTGTCTGTGCAAGAGCAACTGTTGCCATCCGGTAATTGGAGACCTCAAAAAACGCCTTTTCAGGATCGACAACCCTGATGTATACAATTGCATCCACATTCGTCGGGGAATTGTCCTTGGTAATGACTTCCTGGCTTGGAACATCCATCACCAGTGTTCGCAGATCGAGTTTGACGACCTGGGTGATGAGTGGTATAACCCACCGAAACCCTGGATTCATCCTTCCGATATATCTGCCAAGCCGGATCTGCAGGCCTTGTTCATATGGCTGGACGATGACCACACCGCGGGCAAAGATGATCAGAATGATAATAACGAGAAACAGGGTTATAAGAGTTTCAAATACTGCCATTTATTCCTCCTCTACAACAATATGCACACCCCGGGAGGCAATAACCTTTACTTTTGCCCCTTCCGGAATGACGCCGGACTTTGATTTTGCACTAAATATCTGACCTTCAACAGATACCTTCCCGGACAGGGTTTCTTCATCTGCTGCATGTAATACCCTGCCGGTTTTGCCTACGAGCGAATCCATGCTGATGGTAAGGGGTTTTTCATCCCCTGGTGTCAGCCGGCTGTATAAGAAAACGGTAATGATGGCTGCAACCAGGGCGATGAGGATACCAACAACGATCCCATAGGTCGAGGCAAAGATATCCACGCCGAGTATTACCAGTACGCCGATAATAAGCAGCACGGTGCCGGGAACCAGGAGGAAAAACCCTGGTGAGAAGACCTCAAGGACAAAGAACAATGCACCAAAGAGAATGATGATCCATCCATATGAGAAATCTTCAAAAACCATATGGTATACTTGTCAGGACGAAAGAAAAAGATGTGTATATGAAGAATTTCGAATGGGGTCAGGATCAGGCATTTCGTAAGAGTGCCAGTTTATCCCCCCGCTTCACACCAAGCTCTTCTGCTATCGGATCGCATTTTGCTGCAAGGAGATAGGCAACCGGCGGAAGTCCCTGCTCTTCGCGCAGACTTTCATAATTTGCCATCCCTTTTGAGATGATGAGGGAACACTGATCAAGCGCAAGCAGGAGTTCATCTGACATCAGATCAAACCGGATTCCGTGTTCAACGCCTGCACCGGTAGTATATACCCGGGTGGCCTGCTTTTCAAGGCCCAGACGAAGAGCATCCTCCATAGTTGCGTCGTTAAGAATCGGCCGGTCACGAACGACCAGTGTAATCCTGCTGCCATGAGCAACAAGCCAGGAGATGAGTGCCTGATCAAACACTATCTCCCCACAATTGTCGGTAAAATAAATGATATCACTGCATAGGGGGAGGATTCGATCCGTATCATCTACAGCAAGCCCTTTTGCGAACTCCTGGTCAAAATACGAGACAAAATCGCTGCTGACTTCATGATCTTTTACCCCATAATCAAACATGTTACCGATAACACTTGCAATGACAAAATCACGAAAACTCCTCATGCGTCCTGACACGGACTGCAATGTCTTCAGAGATACCTCTTCGGATGCCTGCTTGAGCGCATAAAATGGATCATCACAATTCAACCGGTGGTAAACGGCACGGTGCAGGGCTGATGCAACCATCGGGTGGGTCCAGGGTGTCGTATGCAAAAACCGGATTATTTCTTCTGCGTGCGCAATAATATCCGTATTTTTCTTTTTATCAGAATCTACAAGATCTATCTCCAGATTGACTCTGGAAAGAAGACAGTCGTAACACCGTGGGTCATGTATCATTTCATTACCCGAAAAACGTGATGGGGCCATCGAGATTCGAACTCGAGTCAGAAGACCCCCAGTCTCCTAGGATGCCAGGCTACCCTATGGCCCCGTTCCATACTATTTTCTCAGCTGTCCCATATGTACTTACCCATTCGTACCCGATTCATTCTGCACCAGTTTCACACACCATGGGAACCAGCATATAATTTGACATCTCTCCCCGCATGAAATACCGGTTCCGATACTCTGTACGGTCACCTTCCAGACGAACCCACAAACCATTATATAATATAGATCGGTGACCATACCGTATTATCAGCAGGTAGCGGGAGCCGGGTATGCTTAAGGAGAAGATTGCAGGAATAATTGAGAGTATCAGGTTGATTGAAGGGGTAAAATTATGTGCACTCGTATCCCGTGACGGCATTATGCTTGGCCGGTACTCTGCCGGCGACTTTAACGAAGCATGGTTTGCTGCGATGTGTGCAACGCTCCTTGCCTCTGCAGAGTCTGCAGCCGTCATCGTGAAGGTCCAATCCCCTGATATGGTTACCATTCACTCATCGGACGGAATATTGATAATTATGGGGGCGGGTGAGAAGATTCTGCTGGCAGCACTTGTAGACCCTGCCTGGGACCTGAAACATATGACCGGAATGCTCCGGGAGATAGCGGAAGAAGTAGGAGGAACGTTCTGATGTCAACAATACTGGTGATCGATGACAGCCCGTTCATCGTCGATATTTTTGTAACCATGCTGGAACGAGGGGGATACACGGTATACTCGGCAAACAGTGGCCCCGAAGGTATTGATCTGTTAAAAACCGTAACACCTGACCTGATCCTGCTTGATATTATGATGGAGCCTATGGACGGATGGGAGACATTGGTTGCGATCAAGCAGAACTTTGCAACCAAGGACATACCGGTAATGATGCTGACAGCAAAACAGCTGACTCCCCAGGAGGCGCAGGAGTACGGCATGTATATCGAGGATTACATCTTAAAGCCGGTCACTCACTCAGAACTCTATTCCGCCATTGAAGGGGTTATCAACCGGCGCAGGCAGATTGCGGAGGACATGACCAAAGCAAAAGAAGGCGGATTTGATGATGCCCTCATCAACGAATATGGCCGGCTGGTAAAGAGCACAGAGATCACCAAACGCCTCTTAAAGCTCCTCTCATCTACCTATGATCTTTCCGATCCCTCCATGAAGTTCTCAGATGATATCAATATCGCCATAAAAAGCATGGAAACAAACATGAAATTCCAGGAACAGCGCCTGAACCAGATCCGCGAGATCTTTTCAGGAGCTGCCTGAACCTCCCTTCTTCTCTCTACCCCGTCTGGTTTTCTCCCACAGTATGAAGTACGAATATGATCTAAACTTTTCTCCTATGTTTGATCTCGTGTGCATCGGGTGCGGGGCGACGTACCGATCCGACGCCGTGATATACACCTGCAGTACCTGCGGACACCTTCTTGAGGTCAGGTATGACCTTGCCAATATCAATATCACCAGGAAGGACTGGCTCTCACGCCCGATATCGGTCTGGAGATATCGTGAGCTGCTTCCCGTCGCTGGTGAGCCGGTTACCCTGCAGGAAGGGGGAACGCCCCTCTACCACCTGAAACGTATTGGAGAGGAACTCGGCCTGAAGGAACTCTATGCAAAGCATGAAGGGATGAACCCGTCAGGTTCCTTTAAGGACCGGGGGATGACGGTTGGTGTCTCCATGGCTCTGCAGCTGGGGATGAAATCCGTTGCCTGCGCAAGTACTGGAAATACCTCTGCCTCACTTGCTGTGTATGGGGCACGGGCAGGAATCCCTGTCATTGTCCTGCTCCCGTCCGGGAAGGTGGCCCTTGGGAAGGTGGCCCAGGCACTTATGCATGGAGCAAAAGTCATCTCCATCAATGGTAATTTTGACCGTGCACTTGAGATGGTACGCGACCTGTGTGAGACAAAGGGCATATACCTGCTCAATTCTGTCAATCCCTACCGGCTTGAGGGGCAGAAGACCATCGGGTTTGAAGCCATTGACCAGCTGAACGGTGAGGTTCCGGATCGCATGGTGCTCCCCGTCGGCAATGCCGGAAATATCTCTGCGGTATACAAGGGGCTCCTGGAACTTTCAGAGCTTGGATTTATTGACCAGATGCCGATGATGACCGGTATTCAGGCCGAGGGATCCCAGCCGGTTGTGCGGGCGATCAGGCAGAACCTGCCTGAAGTCATTCCGGAACCATCCCCCGAGACGATCGCGACTGCTATCCGCATCGGCGCTCCGGTCAATGCAGAGAAGGTTCTCCATGCGATCCGGATGAGTAAAGGAACTGCGGATTATGTCACTGATGAAGAGATTCTTGGCATGCAGCGGGACCTTGCCCGGAAAGAGGGAATCGGAGTCGAACCGGCATCGGCAGCCTCGGTTGCCGGCGTGAAGAAGCTGGTAGAGACTGGTGTTATCGACCGTGATGAGCGGATCGTATGCGTGGTCACCGGACATCTCCTTAAGGATCCTGAAACAGTAATTAGACAATGTGCTCCACCAATCGAATGCGACGCAACACTCGAATCGCTGCTTGCTGCATTGCAGCTCTGATCCTCCTGATCCTCCCGGCTGCCGGGATCTCCTTCTCGGCGTCGGTTGATCAGGACGGGAAACGATACTATGCCACGGTGATTGTCAACAATACCGACCGGTATGAGCTGATTGAGCCGGGCATGGTTGGTGAGCGGATCCCTCTCCAGGCAGCAAACCTGACGATCCGGAATGAGACTGATATTCTGACAAGGAACCCGGATCGGGGTGTCCTCACATTCCCGAAGGGGAACTATACCATCTCCTATGAATCAGTGGTGAAGTCAAACACCATGCAGCTTCTTTTTACCGAACCTGCCAATGTTACCGTCTTTCTTCCCCACCCCTTCATGGTAACCAACCCCCTTCTCACCTCGCTTCAGCCATCAGGAGCAAAACTTGAAAAAGGCAATGATTCCACAAATATCTCGTGGAACCAGGTTCGATCGGTTGAGCTCAGATTCTATGATGAGGGGCAGGAACATCTGCTCTTTTTATTTGCGCAGTTCTGGCTCATTATTGCTGTAGTGCTGTTATTACCCTTTTTCTTCTCCAGAAAAACCTAACGCACAGAAGTATTCCTGGTGGACGATCACCTCCACCAAATCCGTATTACCTGCCCCAGATGTGATACAAGCAAGTGCGGCACCTCATCAATATCATATCAGGAAGGACGATCACGGCCACCTGTCATGAGTGCATTCACATCAGTGCATAAAATCTGACCTCTGAATCCTTCTTTTCTGTACACAAAATTTTCAATAATTTTAGTTATAATCAAAAAATAACTCATTATTTTCATTTTAATAGAGATCCTCATGATTAAAAACGTCTTTATTCCCGCGCAAGCCCTAAAACGAATTATAAATGATTTATTTCGATTATACGCAGAGATCAAAAACCCGGATCGGCCGTAATTTTTTATTTCACGGATAAATCGATATTTTTTCATTAAAATGGTTTTAAATTGCCTAAAATCACTTTCAGCTCTCAAAATGCAGTTTTTCTTAATTTGGTCAGTTTTGATCAGAGTAAACCTTAAATCCTCAGGGATACACGTGAATGAGTCAAAAGGAGTTACACCATGATAGACACACTCATTCCAACAAGAGAAGGAATCGCAACCGCACCGGCAAAATCAGATCAGGAGATAATGGAGGAGTTTAAATCCAGAAACGCCTGGGGTCTGTATACCAGTGTTGATCTGAAGAACTGCAACCCGGAAACCATCAGAGATGCAGGAAAGATCAGGGAATTCGTCATTCAGCTCTGTGACCTTATCAAGATGAAGCGGTTTGGAGAGCCACAGATCATCCACTTCGGTCCATGTGAGCGTGTAGCAGGATATTCCATGACCCAGCTGATTGAGACCTCACTCATCGGTGCACACTTTGCAAACGAAACCAATGCTGCCTACATTGATATCTTCTCATGCAAAGAATACGCACCCCAGCTCACCGCAGAATTCTGCCGGGAATTCTTTGGTGCAGACAAGGTAACCGTTCATATTGCATTCCGGGATTAAACCCTCAATACCCTTTTCTTTTCTTTCTTTTTATAACCCGCCGGTTTGATAGGTAAAAAAGATTATACTGTCAGAATCGCTTTTGCAACCTTTTCACCAAATCCTGAAGCCGCAGGCGGACCGTTTGCCGTAATGACCCGTCCGTCTGTAACGATTGGTTCCGGTTTATACGTTGCTCCCCCCTGCCTGAGATGTGCAATGGCAGCATCATCATTCCATACCGTAGCCTGTTTTCCTTTCAGCACTCCTGCATGGGCAAGAACTACGGATGAGAGACAGATGGCTGCGACGACCTTCTCAGCCGCAAAAAACTCTTTTACGAGGGTCTGCAGCGGGGGATTGTTCCAGAGATGCTCAGGTGAACCGGCTCCACCAACAACCAGAATACCTGCATAGGGAGCAATTCCGGATCTTGCGATATCCTGAACCGTCTTTTCAACAAGGACCTTGCCACCCAGCATTCCAACCGCAAGACCGGTCCGCGTCGAGACGATATCGTACCCAATTCCGGCTTTTTCAAGATATTTTATCGGTTCAGAGAGTTCTTCATCACGAAACTGTACCGGGGCAATGACAATCAGAACCTTTTTTTCAGCTGACATGCTCCTCACTGAAGGGAAGTCTTCGCACAAGTCCATAAAGGTATGGATCGGGATCCGAAAAAAAAGGAATGGAAATTTACTGAATTGAATCAGAAGCGATGAGTGTGAACTTGTGTGCATGAAGCAGACGAATCGCCTCTTCAACCTGATCAACCCGCAGGATCAAGACTGCTTTGTTCTTGCCGGAGAAGGCATAGGAGTACTCGATATTGATACCGGCCTCACTCAGCTTTGAAGCAATTTCAAAGAGACCGCCTGGTTCATCCTTCATCTCAACCGCGATAACATGCGTGAATGCGACATTAAATCCCATTGACGTGAGTTTTCGAAATGCCACATCCGGTTTGTCCACGAGCGCTCTGATAACACCAAACCCTTCTGCTTCCGCGATTGAAAAGGCTAAAATATTTACATTCTCTTCCTGACACGCCTTCGCCATTGCAGCCAGTCTTCCTGGTTTGTTCTCAGAAAAAAGGGAGATCTGGCGGATCATATACTGCTCACAACTCATTTATATCATCCTCTTGTCAATCACACGTTTTGCTTTGCCTTCAAACCGGGGCAGGGTACCCGGTTCGGTCAATTCTACAGAGACCTGTACATTTAATGAACTCTTCAGAACCTTTTCAACATGCCGCCTGATCTTCATGAGATCTGATATCTTATCAGAAAAGGCTTCTTTTGCCAGTTCGACTCTGACGAGCATCTCGTCAAGGGCCCCTTTCCGATCCACTTCGATCATGAAATGCTCAGCAACCTCTGGTATGCCAAGAAGGGCATGCTCCACCTGGCTTGGGAAGACGTTGATACCACGGATGATCAGCATGTCATCCACCCGTCCGGATAATCGTTCGAGCCGGGGATGAGTCCTCCCACAGGGACAGGGTTCCTCCCTGAGTGCGGTAATATCGCCGGTCCGGTACCTGATAATCGGAAGACCCTCCTTTTGAAGCATGGTCACCACCAGTTCACCACGCTCGCCGGGTGGTAGTGGTGTTTGTGAGTCAGGATCCAGAATTTCAGGATATATTAGGTCAGCCCAGACATGAAATCCATTCTGATACTCGCATTCACAAAAGAGCGGTCCGGACAGTTCACTGGTACCGTAGATATCATATGCATCAACCCCCAGGCTCTCCTTAATACGAAGCCGCATCTGCTCACTCCAGGGTTCAGCCCCGACAATTGCTTTTTTCAGCAGAGTATCATCTCGTATGGACACCCCCATCTTCTCCGCAACCTCACCCATATGAAGAAGATACGACGGTGTGCATGCGATCGCCGTCACGCGAAGATCCTGCATCAGCTCGATCTGCCGCTCGGTATTCCCGACCGATGTCGGAAGGACTGTTGCTCCAATCCTTTCCGCCCCATAATGCAGTCCCAGACCGCCGGTAAACAGACCATACCCGTAACTGACCTGCATTACATCTCCCCGTCCGATACCGGCGGATGTAAGCCCTCGGGCCAAGGATTCGGTCCAGTGATAGATATCATTCTTTGTATACCCAACAACCGTTGGCTTTCCGGTTGTACCGGATGATACGTGGTATCTGACCAGTTCCTCCTGCTCACTCATGATCATCCCGTCAGGATACGTGTCCCGCAGGTCTTTCTTATGCATAAAAGGCAGTTTGGTAATATCCTCAAGGGAGGTGATATCATCCGGATGGACCCCGGCATCCTTCATGCGCTTGTGATAAAAAGAAGAGAAACTGTATACTCTGTAAACAAGTGTTTTTAGAAGTTTAAACTGCATCTTTTTCAGATCAGCAACAGGCATCTCTTCGATTCGTGGATCCCAGCACCGCATCAGTCTGCACCCCGTCTGTCAATCACGCGTTTTGCCTTTCCTTCAAATCTGGGCAGGGTCCCTGGTTCTACCAGATGAACCGTTGTCCGGAGTTCAAGAACATCCCGGAGTGATTTTATAACCTTATTCTGGACTTTTTTGAGATCTGCCAGTTCTCCATGAAAGTTCTCCCGGGAAACTTCTACTTCAATAGTCATCTCATCCATATGGTTTACCCGGTCAACATAAACCATGTAGTGATTGCCAACCTCGGGGATGGAGAGGAGGACATGCTCAATCTGGCTTGGGAAGACATTGATACCCCGAATGACGAGCATATCATCACTCCGCCCGGTAAAGCGTGCAAGTTTTGGTCCTCTGCCACAGGGACACTCATCCTCCATGATCATCGTGATATCGCCGGTCCGATACCGGAGCAGGGGCATTGCTTCCTTGGTCAGGGGTGTGACCACCAGTTCTCCCCGTTCGCCCGGACCCAGGTTCTCCCCGGTTTGTGGATCAATGATCTCCACCAGGTACGAGTCATGCCAGATATGCAGACCGTTATGTTCAGGGCATTCAAAGGCAACACCCGGGCCATAGAGTTCACTCATCCCATAACTGTCAAACGCCTCAACACCTAGTTTCTCTTCCAGTTCAATCCTGGTCTTTTCAGACCAGGGCTCAGCCCCGAAGATACCGACCCTGAGTGAGGGCAGGTCCATATGCATCTCGGCAGCGGCTTCAGCCAGATGAAGGCCATAACTTGGAGTACAGTGAATTGCAGTCACCCCAAAGTCATGGATCATCTCGATCTGCCGTTTCGTATTTCCCGTCCCACTTGGAACAGCAGTCAGACCCGCCTTCTCGGCACCATAATGAAACCCAAGTCCTCCGGTGAACATCCCGTAATTGACCATATTCTGAAAAATGTCATCCCTGGTCAGACCGACCATGGTGAGGTTTCGTGCGATCAGGTCTGCCCAGGTATTGATATCTCCTGCCGTGTACCCGACAACCGTTGGCTTTCCGGTCGTTCCTGACGTGGTATGAATCCGGACGATATCTTTGAGGGGCACTGCAAGAAAACCAAACGGATACCCGTCACGAAGATCCGTCTTGCGGGTAAACGGAAGTTTGTGCAGATCATCAAGGGTTTTTATGTCTGACGGACTAATACCCAACTCCTGGAACTTTTTCTGATAAAACCCGACATTGGCACAGCGGGAAACCGTTTCACGAAGACGCTTCTCCTGAAGAACCCTGAGGTCTTTCGGTTTTATTGTTTCAACTGCCTCATCCCAGAACATAATTGTATCCCGAACATCCGGGTGGATGTGTATAGGATAATGGTTGGAAGGGACAGCGAATAACCCTTGTTACACGATAACATGGGACACGATATCCCCGCTCGTTTTCAACCCTGAACCACAATACCCGCCTGACTGATATGATGCATTGATTTATCTTCAGGTACGGCATTTTAGAATAATATGCAGGTTGTCGGCATCAACAGCAGCCCGAGAAAAAAGAGCAACACAGATCTCCTGTTATCCACCGTCCTGACCGGTGCCTCTGACGGTGGATGTGAAACAATTCATATTGATCTCTATAATTACGAGATTGAGTACTGCAAAGCCTGTGATACCTGTTATAAGACCGGATCATGTGTTCTGATGGACGAGTTCACAGATATTTATGACATCATTCTGGAATCAGACGGTATCGTATTGAGCAGCCCGAATTACATCAACAACGTGACCGCCAAGATGAAGACCCTTCTTGACCGGATGGCTGATACGGTGCATTGCCAGAGGCTTGTTGGAAAATACGCCGCAGCGGTCAGCACTGCCGGAGGATCCGGGGCACAGGAGGTCGCTGAGTACCTCAATCAGTCACTCTTCATTATGGGAGCTTCTGTTGTCGGTGCGGTCGGGGTCAATCTTGCCGACGGTACGGAGATGTTTCAGAAGGGGGTGGACCAGGCCTATCAGCTTGGTATCACGCTTGCTGATGCAATTTGTACCAAAGCAGAATATCCGGAACAGAAAGAAGGGCATGCAGCCATGCTTGAGCGGATGAAGCAGCTTGTTTCGTTTAATAAAGACGAATGGCCGTATGAATATCAGTATTATCTGGATAAAAAGTGGTTGTAAAAGGAGTATGAGTTACCTTGAGCGGTTCAGGCGGTTTTAATCCTGGCAACTTCCTGAAGGCCGAGCATCTCAATGCTCATCTCCCTCATCTTAAACTTCTGAATCTTGCCTGATACCGTGATCGGGAACGAGTCAACAAAGGCATAGTACCGAGGGATCTTATACCTCGCAATCTTCCCGTCCGCATATGCCCTGATCTCATCCTCGGTCAGTGTTGTCCCTTCCTCAAGTTTAATCCAGGCCATCAGTTCTTCACCGTACTTCTCGTCAGGAACTCCGATCACATACACATCGGCTATCTTGGGGTGCTGATGTAAAAACTCCTCAATTTCACGCGGGTATATATTCTCTCCGCCCCGAATGACCATGTCTTTGAGCCGGCCTTCGATGTGGACAAACCCATCCGGATCAAACGAGCCAAGATCTCCGGTATGAACCCAGCCATGTTCGTCTTTTGTCTGCCGGGTGGCAGTCGGGTTGTTATAGTAACACCGCATGGTCATGTACCCTCTCGCACATATCTCCCCGATCTCGCCACGGGGAATGATCTTCTTTGTCTCCGGATCGATGATTTTGATCTCGGTATGAGGGAAGACACGGCCGACGGTTGTCACCCGTTTTTCAAGCGGATCGCGGGTAGTTGTCATCGTCACGCCAGGGGAGAGCTCAGTCTGACCATACACAATGACCACTTCAGACATGTGCATCTTTGTTGCAACCTCTTTCATCGTCTCAATAGGGCATGGTGATCCTGCCATGATCCCAGTACGAAGTGAGCGGAGGTCGTATTTGGCAAAATCCGGGTGCCGGAGCTCAGCGATGAACATGGTCGGGACCCCGTGAACGGCGGTGCACCGTTCTGCTTCAATGGTCCTGAGTACATCACCAGGGTCAAATGCAGGGCCGGGAATGACCATCGTTGCACCATGGGATACGCATGCCATATTTGAGAGGACCATTCCAAAGCAGTGATAAAACGGAACCGGAATACAGAGCCGATCCTTCTCTGTAAAACCCATCCCTTTCCCGATGATGTACCCGTTATTTAAGACGCCGTGATGGGTCAGTACCACGCCCTTT
>NZ_DAONKG010000036.1:0-15727 GCF_035406105.1 Methanospirillum sp. | reverse complement strand
CTTACTGGTTCTCATCCTGCTGCCTCCAGTGCTTCGCGGAGCGTAATCTTTCCGGAATAGAGAGCTGAGCCAAGGACCACACCCGCAGCATCAGCCTCCCGTAAGAGCGTGATATCAGCGACTGATGTAATTCCGCCGGCAACAACCACTGGCACACTTACAACACTGAGAAGCTCACGAATCGGCTTTGGATCAATTCCTCTGCACAGACCTTCGACACTGACATTGGTATATAACAATGAACCGGCACCTTTTTTGATGAAAAGATCCGCCCATTCCAGGAAGTTGCCAGCCGGCTTCTCCCACCCATGAGTAACCATCTCTCCGGCCATCGCATCAACCCCGGCCATAATCCGGTCACTCCCATATTCATCTGAAAGAATGGTGAGACAATCGGGATCATCAGCAGCAAAGGTTGAAAGGATGACCCGGTCAACCCCGCAGTCAAGCCATGATCGTGCGTCATCAAGAGATCGGATTCCTCCTCCGAGCTGGGTTTGTACACCGGTGCGGGTGATAAGATCTGTTATCTTTTCTGCATTGAGTTTTGACGATCCGAATGCACCGTCAAGATTTACAATATGAAGGGCCTCAGCCCCCTGAGATAACCAGGATTCTGCGCACTGAAGGGGATCGCCATATATAGTGGCAGTATCACGTCTGCCCTGGACAAGCTGCACACATCGCCCACCAAGGATATCGACCGCTGGGAATACTATCATGATGGTATCTCACCTAATCAGACGTTCGATATTCATGACCAGAATATCACGTGCACCCGCCTGTTTCAGGCGGTTTATCAGCTGATAGACCTTTTCTTCATCAACCACCGCATGAACAGCAACCATATCAGCAGAAGAAGCGACATCCATAATGGTAGGGCCACCCATTCCAGGAATTATCATTCGGATGACATCAAGAGAACTGCGAGCCACATTCATCATCAGATAGCATTTTCCCTTGGCGTTTAAAACGCTCTCAAGTGCAAGATGAATCTCATCAATCTTCTCTTTTTTATCAATGCAGGATTGGGGGTTTGCAATCAGATATGTGCTGGTCTCAAGAACGGTATCAATTATCTTCAGATGGTTCTGACGGAGCGTGGTTCCGGAACTTGAGATGTCGATAATTGCATCTGAAATACCCAAAGAGGGAGTTGCTTCACAGGCCCCTCCAACAGGCACAATGACTGGTTTAATACCTATCTTTTTAAAATATTTTTTGCTAATTGCAGGAAACTCTGTTGAAACACGTTTTCCATCCAGGTCGTGAGGGGAGTGACAATCTGCATTATCCGGGACGGCTAGCACAACTGATGCGGATCCAAATCCTAAATTGAGAAGTTCTGTAACATTTGAACCCCGTTCCACAACCATGTCATGACCAGTAATCCCTAAATCCGCAACACCTGAGGCAACATACTCAGGAATATCAATGGGACGGGCATAAAGTATTTCTACGTGCTGGTCGCGGGTTCGTGCAATCAGGGTCCGGTCGCCATTATCAATTATTCCAAGACCGGATTTCTCTATTAATTCCCGAATCGGTACTGATATGCGTCCTTTGTTTGGTATCGCTATCCTGACTTTAAAAATAGAAGTCCGATCCAAGATCGGAGATGATTTTTTTGTCATTAAAATGTCTTTAATTCTCCTCTGATTACACGTTCTGTAATAGAGGTGATGTTTTCCAGACCGGTGTCTATAATTTCGTATACATCTCGTTCGATATCTTTTACCGTATAGGATGGATGTGGAATGATCTGAGCACTGGCTACTAGTGGCTGATCAATCGGAGCACCGATCTGAGAGAGGAGTCTGATCTGAATTTCCGCAATACCATCGACCTGCTTAACACAGGTATGTGCCAGCTCATTTGAGAGTAGATTATAAATCTTTCCGATATGGTTGATCGGGTTTTTCCCACTTGTTGCTTCCATACTCATCGGCCGGTGGGGTGTAATAAGACCATTTGCCCGGTTGCCTCTGCCAACCGATCCATCATCACCCATTTCAGCAGAGGTACCGGTTACCGTCAAGAAAAGACTGCATTCTCTATCACAGTCGGCCGTGTTTACATAAACTTCAACTTTCTTATCTGTGCAGGTCTTTGCTACCTTAAGTGATTCCTCAGCCAGTTTCTCACGGAAGTTAATGTAATCCGAGAGGGATGAGACATACCGGTCAACCATGGCACAACAGATGGTAAGCTTGATGGAATCGCCCTGACGAAGCCCCATAATCTTGATATCCTGCCCATATACAGGATATTTTGGCCGGAGAGTAGTGTCAATATATGAGGCAATTTCGCGGATACATCTTTCAATATCAGAGAATGGAGCATATGATACACCAAATGATGTGTCATTTGCACGGGGGATCTTTCCTTCCTCCGGTTTAAAGACATCACGTAAATCAGTGGACCCGGTTCCAAGACGACAGTCCATGATAAGATGCCGGTCCAGATCCAGTTCCGGAATAAGTGACCGGAGATAATCCTTTGCCGCCTTTAAGGCAACCGTATCAGTCGGTATTTTTTCTCCATTAAACTCTTTGGTTGCACGACCGTCGAGAAGAACAAAAATCGGCTTGATTATCTTTCCACCACCAAACTGTGGCATTGATTCTCCTGCTACAATCTCACCCTGGTCGGTATTGTGGTGAAGGACTCCGCCAAATTGATCAATATAGGTATTGCATAATGCACGGCTGACTGCTTCTGCAATTCCGTCAGCAATACTGTCCGGATGGCCAAGGCATTTCCGCTCAACCAGTTCAATCTGCTGATCCTGAACGGGTATCTGGTTCAGCATCTCAATTGCGATATTTCTACTCATCAAAGACCTCTGTACGATTTAAATCAGAAAGATATACCAAGGGAAGGTACAGAATACTGTACAAATTCGGTGACAAAGGAATAAGAGATTACCGATAGATACCCAGGTCACGAACAAGAGAAAAGATTTGAAGGAACAAGCAGGACATGAAAGATGCACCATATAACCCGGATAATAACTGTACAGCATTATGGGAATTCCCACCCGTCTCTCCAGGCTCTTTTTTTGATATGATGAATCAATTCAATCAGGGCGCAAGACTTCTCTGCCTGATTGATGCCTCTGTCAGACTGGGAATATTTGACGCACTTACGGAATGGAAGTCTGAAAAAGATATTGAAGATCTTATCAAATACCCCCATCCGGTTACAGATTTTGTGAAATCTCTTGTTAAAACAGGCTTTGTTGAGTGGAACAACGGGAAGATCAAAAACACACCACTTGCATCTACATATCTGACAAAACAATCACCATATTTTCAGGGGGCGTATCTTGAAAAATCCATGCAGCATATAAAGGATCTCTGGCTCGGTCTTTCAGATATTCTTAGTTCCGGCCCACTTTCCTATAATGAGGAGCAGTTCTTTGCAAATCTCTCACTCCCGTCGATGGCGCAGAATGCACTCTGCGGAAGACTTCAGGAGGTGGTACGAAGCATTGTATCCCTCCCCACATTTTCAGCAATGAGAAAAATGATAGATCTGGGTGGAGGGCATGGGTTATATGCCATAGCACTCGCATGTAAAAACCCAAATCTGTCAGCAATAATTTTTGATCTGCCTGGCGTGGTTACCTTGGCTGAACAATACATTAAACGATATCATATCGGAAGCAGAGTTCAGACGATGGGAGGTAACTTTTTTGTTGATCCAATCGGACGGGACTATGATCTTATTCTCTCCTCTTCAAACCCGAGTGGGAAGAGTCCGGATATGGTGGAAAAGATATCTGATGCACTGAAACCAGGAGGATATTTTGTTAGTATTCAACCTGGAGATGAGAGTGCTCCATATGATCCAATCCAGGAACTTGAGTTTCTGCTCTGGACCTTTGATAATGCACATACTCCGAAAAAAACCTGGAGTAAAAACAAAAAGTTTCTGACAGATGAATACCGCTCTGTCCTGAAAGAACATAATCTTGAGATTTCATCAGTCAAACGGGTATCTGATCCCTATATTAAAGATTATGGAGTGACGATGATGATCGCTCAGAAAATCAGATAAATTAGGAGCGAATCTCAAGGATATGAGAAGGTATACCTAATTCAAACCGTGCTCCCCTCCCTGATACCCCGTTCTCCTGAATCGTGATACCAAATACTGATAATATCTTTTCTGCAAGGAACAGCCCGTACCCGCTCCCTTTCCCAAACCCAAGATCAAAAATTCTGGTTTTATGCTGATCTAGTATCCCGCATCCATTATCCTCAATAATCAGCTTTCCACCGATATCTGATGATTCGATGGTTATCTGTACCCTGGTTGCTCCGGTAGCATGTTCCGGTATATTGATTAAAATCTTTTCAAGGGCCAAGCGGAAATTTTTATCAACATACACCTGTGAATTTCCGGTCTGAATCACAACCTCAACAGGCTCCATTACGATTTCATTTAAGGCTTCCTGAATAATATCAGAGAGGAATACCCATGAAAATTCCAACAGTCCGATTTTTTGGTACTCACGGGTAAATATCAACCGGTCCCGGATTTTTTCGGCTGCATTCTGCTCCTTCTGAGTAAAGTCAATAAGCATCGGATCGGTTATCAGATCAGTTGAAAGCTCAAGATAGCCTAATATCGCGGTCAATTGATTTAAGATATCATGTCTAATTTTTGAATTTAATATATTCCAGATCTCAGAGCCCTTACAGAGGAGTGACCATTCAACCGGAAGTGAGCTGATCCACAGATAACTGAGAGCCTGAACCGGATCACCAGTATCACCATATAAGAGAAAGCAGTATTCCTCAACCCATCGATAATAGGATCCTGCGCGAATCCGGTATCTCAGCTCGATACCATCCTTCTTCTGAAGGATGGCTGCACCCAGTTTCCGGGATACAAGATCCTGATCTTCCGCGTGAATATGAGGTAACAGATCTGTCTCCTTATCCGATGGTTCAACTAAAATGCCATACTTTACATTATTCCCGGTTATGTTCCTTATTTTCCAGATGTCAGAATTAATACGCTCAAACGCAATAACAGGCGCAGCATGATAGGGGTTTTCCGGGGGGGGTTGTAAGGTCATCTTCTAACCGCTCTTTCTTTTCAGGATAGTAATTGGTGTGGTGTATAATATCAGGATTATCGTTCCATTTCCGGTAATGATATAATCGCATCCCTGATTGGAATCCATGAGATTCTGCCTACAGGAATTACCCTGCCCTGGAGAAGAATCATCGGTATGGCAGGATGATCGCGTTCATAAATCTGTTTGATATAATCTGGAACCCCATCATCCAGCAATGTAAGCTGTACACTGACTTTTTCACCAAATTCCTTAAAGACTTCATTTTTTAGCGCTTCAAAAGCGTTCAATAGGCTTCCGGACGGGGCACATGAGGAGAACCCACAGGTTCTGTTCTCATCGCAGGGAAAAGGTGAACATTCTGAATTTTTGTATCCGACTATCTCAAGAAGTACTGGTATTGTCACGGCAATTAATTTCACCAGAATAAGATAAGAGGATATTGGTTACGGCTACCTGAGAAATATCTCAAACCGATCTTTATCAGCCTTGCAGATAGGACACTTTTCCGGCGGATTTGTCCGTGCACAGAGATATCCACATACTTTGCATCGATACACCGGATAGGGCAATGTACCTGCCTGTACTAGTGATGATGCTGGTTTTTCCCGCTCCAAAGCAGGGGATCGTCGTTCAGGAACAACGGGGACTGGGAGTTTTTGTGTGGCAATACTCTCCGATACATAGAGCCCGCAATAACATGCCCCAAATTCACTAATATCATCGTCGCGATAATCACAGGGACAAATAATGTCCAGATCTGCCTGTTTATCTCCCCGTGACAGTCTGCAGGGACAGGATTCGTACCCGTACCTGCTGGCATTTATGAGAAGTCCCTCAACAAGCCCCTCTGTAAACACTCTATCAGGATTGAGATAGTACCCGGTCTTTTTTGCATCCTGATCCAGCTCAATATATCGTTTACGGACTATTTCCTTTGATATCTCCTGGTTCATGATGTAAGCGCCTCTCTAATCTCATCAAGTCTGCTCCCGACAATCACCTTTGAATTATTGATTACCAGGGTGGGAAATGAGCCCCGCGGGTTATACTTTTCAATCTCTTTAAGAATCTCATCCATCTCTGCACGGCTGAGCTGGTCCACATACAGGTAATCATATGCAACCTGTAATTCGTCTAGAAGTTTTTTTGTCTGTTTACAATGGATGCAGGTTGACAGGGCATACAGCATGATCGATCCTTTTTCTCTTCCAGCAACATGAACCGGAGTGATTGTCATACATGTGCTATCTGTTCTCTACCGCAATAAAAGAGCAGGAATACCATTTCTCCGATGAGCTGATTACCTGAAATCATATCGACGGATAAAATACCAGTGATCGGATAGTTTTTTCTTCAGTTCTGAAACCATCTTAATCACCTGGGGGAGGGCATCTTCGGATATTACCTTCTCTAATATATCCTGATAAATCTCAGGCTCACGTATATTGGATATATCAAGACCTGCCATTGCGGCGATAAGTCCGAGATTTGTATAGGGAAGACCGCCCTCCACGCTATATCCCCCTTCCAGTACCGCAATAATCCTGCCATAACAGATAGAATCAGCAAGGATGCATATCTCCTGCATAAGTCCTGCATACCCGTGCGCGGTAAGGGCAAGACCTGTGAGCGGATCAGTGAAATGATTGTCCTGACCGGCTGATATTGCAATTGCATCAGGCATATACTCGTCTGCGAGAGGGAGTATTATCTCTTCAAGAAGATACTGATAGACCTTGTCTGAACTCCCTGCAGGTATGGGCAGATTGATATTATATCCTTTTCCATCACCGACACCAATGTCCTCAAAGCGGCCTGAACCCGGGTAGAAGGGATATTGGTGAACAGAACAAAAAAGGACCGACGGATCATCGTAGAAAATCTCTTCTGTGCCATTCCCGTGATGGGCATCCCAGTCCAGGATCATAATCCGCCGCAGACCCCGGCGCTGAAGATGACGAACCATTATGGCCACATTGTTCAGATAACAAAAACCTGCCCCTTGAGATCGTCCGGCATGATGACCCGGAGGCCGTGCAAGAACGAAACAGTTTTTAACCACCTGATTGAGAACCGCATCAGCTCCGGTAATAGCTCCACCGGCTGCAAGAAGGGCATCGTGTATCAGATCTTTGGGGACATAAGTATCAGCATCAATTATGCCACCGGTAATTGAAGTCTTCTCCAGAAACTGAAGATATTCCGGAGTGTGCACGAGAAGTACATCATCTCTCGTGGCAGGTTTTGGTGTCAGAAGGGTAATCTGTGGCAGGTCAAATATCCCCTCTTCTACAAGCTGATCAAGAGTGTATGACAATCGTTCCCGTCGTTCCGGGTGAGACGGACTTTGCTCATGATTCAGGTATGATGGAGCATATACTATACCACAGGTCATAATGCCTCCACTGATATTCCTGGAGCAATTGCAAGGATCATATCTGTAATGGTCGCTGTCACTCTCCATCCCCTGACAACATCATATGAAGAATAGGAGAGAACCTGAATATCAGCGATATCTTCTTCAGGAGCCCCTTCTTTTCGCGCAATATCTCTGATAAGTTCCTTGACATAGGCAATCAGGTGTTCTTCATCCCGGGCATCTTTATAAGGATATGAAAGTCCGTTCAGAGTCAGACGTTTTCGTTCAGTATCCACGTGAATATGTACTTCAAGACTGACTTTTGATACCGCAGCACCCACGGCATTCGCAGATGCAGCATGTTCAGGAACAATACCCGTCGTCTGCGCGCGTTCAGCAATATCAGAGAGAAGGTAGTGTGCGAGATATCCGGTACCGACCAGAATATGTGGGTGATACTCTTTTACTGCTGAAGAGACCAGCTCAAGATATTGGTGCACTGCACGCTGAGCATCCGCGTGATCCAAAACTGCTGATCGACCTGCATCTCCAATTCGTGCACCCATCACATTCAATGCATCCGTAAGGGTTGGTTCTCCACCACCAAAAGAGCGGGAATTTCCTGCCCTGAAAGGACATAACTCTGACCTGATACAGGAGTCCCCACCATACGGAATACTTGTTGCCGACACTGCCCGGATGAGTGTTTTCGATCCATCCAGTACCACGCTTTCATAGACCGGTTTTCCATCTTTGAGTGGTACGAGTTCAGTAGTTGTTCCACCGATATCAATCACCAGACAGTTCTCATTCCTACTCAGGTAATACGCCCCATTTGCAACGGTGGCAGGACTTGAATGAAATAACACCATCGGATTTAAAAGGGCCCGGGATGGTGAAGTCAAACCTCCGGTTGAAGTCACAAAGTAAAAATCAGGATTTACCCGTTGAATCTGTCTGATAAGAGAGACTACTTTTCCTTTAATTCTGGCATTGAATTTTGTTGTATGGATTCGTGCCGGAAAATCCAATGCACCGATCGGAGAACTGATTGCTATCTGTTCATCTGAATAATATTGTGAGACAATATCATATACCTGCTTTTCCAGAGTATCATTTCTGACTGAAAATTTCCCTGCAATTGCAATCGCCCGTGCATGCTGCCCCTTTATGATCTTTTGTATCTCATTGGGATCAATCGGTTCAACAATATCTCCCCGGTGAGATACTGCTCCTTTGACTGCTCCCGGATATACTAATCCCGGGCCAGGTATGGTTATTGTCCGGATATCTGCGGTATGACCGGTAATAATCTCATTTAATGGCTGGGAAGTGCTGACTGCAAGGCGCCCGAATGTGGAAATTTTCGAAAGGGCATTCTCCAGCCCGTCTGAATTAGGTACTTTATATGTATTAATTTGAGAATCTATGACAGCAATATCAGTATTTGTCCCCCCGATATCTATTCCGGTAAACATGCTTGCTCACGGGTTTTTAGATTCCCAACATATATCAGATGATGCATATACACTTCTGTAAAATTTCACATATATAAGGAAATTCTCATGAGCACCGGCTGTCTGAAAGGGGAAACAGTACTCAAAAAAGGAGTTGCAGCCGTATTTTTTAATCCAAAAACCCGCTTTATCACAAAATTTTACGTGACAAATTATCGTCTTATCATCAAAAACCAAAAGAACCAGCTTATAAAATTATCGTATGAGCTTGTTCATGAGATTTATGTTGAGAACAATACCTACCTCTGTATCAGATGTAATACTCCGATGCGGTTTTTTGATGGGAAAGAAGAGTATGTCCGCATATTCATGCATGGGTTGAAAAGAAAAGAAGGAGGAGGGCTGACGATACTTGACGATCCCAAATGGCCAAATTTCTGGAAGCGGTTCATCAATTCACAGGTTCATCAATACCAGTCAGAGATTGCTTCCAGGAAACAGTCACTGCAGGAACAGGAAGATGAGCTGCTGCTAATTGAGGGGGTTTTCAGATCAACAGAAGGACTTGACCAGTTTGAGATTGTAAAAACGCGGGAAAAAATGCAGGTCTGGTTTGATGATTTTTATTATGAATCCTGTATGGTATATGCAACAAATAATCGCCTCATCGTAAAACTTAAATCAAGAGATTATATTATCGTGCCGTATTCCGTCATATACACATCACAACTGGATCCAGATGGAAAGATTGCAATTTTATTCTCATTTCCTCAGGCTGTCGAAGGATTTGAGAGTGAAATATCGAAGATGTATATCAAACGGATTCCAAAGCATGATGAAGAATATCCTGAACAATTACAGGAACGATGGAATAATGAATGGAGCGAGTTTTTTAGGAAAGTCACTTCACAGTTCAGGGAGCATAAAGGAGCGATCAGTCCGGATGAGATGCTGGAGATGCTGATTGAGATGAAACACAGCCCGACGAAATACAACCTGTCATCATATGCAAAACAGGGCTGGGACCGTGCGTGTGGTCTTGCCGTTGAGCGGTTCGGGCATGATAATTCGGATCTATTTTTGTTCATGAATTTCCTGCTCCAGGAATATGAAGAGATGAAAACGCGTGCGATGGCGGAACCTGACCCGGCCCGGCAGGAGGCATATCATGGTTCAGAGATGGCCTACAGTGCCATTCTCTCTTATATCAATCATCATACCCGAGTAAGGTAACAGTGAACATAAATACTCATCAGAATATTCTGGTTATGGATCCTGAACAGGATGCCATGATGCTCATTGCATCACTTATGGCAGTCTCTGCACGGACAGCACCGAAGGGCAAAGGTGTTGACACGATTGTAACACGGATAATCTATGGGGAAGACCTGGATCGGATTGCTGATGAGATGATCGCAATCGGTAACAAGACTGGACTTCCGCCATTTCCACGTGATGCACAGAACATACGGGACAGTGTCGTCTGTCTTCTTATTGGATGCAGGGGAACTGAAGATCTCGGACTGAATTGTGGAGGATGTGGTTTTCGGACCTGTAAGGAGATGCGGGAGAAAGTATCCAAAAGCCCGGTATTATCCCTCTTTTCCGGGCCTAACTGTGTAATCAGAATGGCAGACCTTGGTATCGCCACAGGCTCAGCTGCCAAAACAGCACAGATTCATAATGCTGACAACCGAATCCTCTTTACCGCCGGTGTTGCAGCGTTATCACTTCATATGCTTCCTGACTGTACCTGTGCGTATGGTATCCCGCTTTCAGCGACCGGGAAAAATATCTTCTTTGACCGGAGGCCGGTATCATGACCATTCTGAAGATCCGTGGTGGAGATCTGGATCTGGTAGAGTATGAATTTACCTCATTTTATCCAGGCGAGAATATGAACACCTGTGGATATGAAGGTAACTATCCCCTTTCTCCATCAAAGAATACAATCAGGACAAAGGCACCTGGCAGAATTCACCTGACTGTACTGGATATGAACCGGTTCGCGCCCGGACATCCGGGTGGTGGCGGTATAGGATTTGCCATAGAAGTGTACGCAGAAGTAGAAGTCAGATGTATTGATAACGGGTTTGAAATTAATTACTCACGTCCCGCAATAATCAGACATTTTCTATCTGTTTTTTCTAAAACGGTAGGCTATACCGGCGGGTTTGCTGTCACTGCAAAAGACCATGATTATAAACATGTGGGACTTGGCTCCACAAGCACTATACTTACCGCTCTTTCTGCAGCGGTCAACCGGGCGCTTGGTGATCCGTTAACCCTTGATCAGCTCAGAATCCTCATCGGTAATAATTATGTTGAGGAAACAGAAGGGGGACTGATTGCATATGGATTTGAGACGGGTGTGGGACCTGCGGTAAGTGGCAGGGGAGGTATGGCCATTCTGGGTGACAATCTCACTATCGTTCATCAGCACCCGTTTGCTGAAGGAAAGAATGTCCACATTGTTATACCTCCAAGTTCCATCTCCTCTGCCGGAGAAGAGGAATTTTCGCTTCTGATGAACAAGGCCCGTTCGCTAGATTATCGGGATCGAGAACTGAAGGCATATATCGTCATGATGGATTTTATACCGGCTCTGAATAGTGGTGACCTGAAAAAAATGGGTGATTCCATGTGGGAGATGGAATTTCGGGGATCAAAGCGGGCGGAAATTGAACATCATTCATTTGAATTATACCAGTACATGCATAGACTACGAAAAGCAGGTCTTGAATTTATTGGGATGAGCTCAGTCGGACCTTCTATCGCAGTCATTACCGATATGTCACGCGATGTCCTCTCAACTCTGTTACAACCACTCCAGCTGGAAATTGCTGTCAGTACAAAAGTGAATAATTCCGGCCTTTTATATCTCTGACATACCTATCATATACTGTATTTTTTACATTCTGGTGACACGAATTCATGGATTTAAAACCCCTCGGCTGCACTCTATCTGGAGGACTTATCTGGTTTTCTCCTCTCATAAACCGTATCTTACGCCTGACTATCCCGTTTTTGGTGGCAGGCGCCCTGATTGGAGTGATCTTCTGGCTGTATGATGATACGACTGCCCTCCAGCTGGGTGGCCTTTTATTATTGTACTTTGTTCCCCCTGCCGGGAAAGAGAGTATAATTCCTGCCGGGATTGCCCTGGGGTTTCCATTTCAGGTCATGTGCCTCTCAATTGTCATGGTGGATATCGCATGTTGTCTCTTCATGATCTGGAATTTTGAACTGATTTGTAATGTTCCGTATCTTGGGAATATCATACGGTATCTGATTAAAAAAGGGGAATTATATCTGGCACAGCACAGATGGCTTGAACAATTGTACTTTATTGGTCTGACATTATTTGTGTTCTTTCCACTTCAGGGAACGGGATCGGTGAGTGGATCAATCATCGGGAAGATGCTTGGCTTAAAGTCAATTGAGATCTTTGCAGCAATAACTATTGGTTCACTATTATCCAGTTTTCTGATAGGATATTCGGTATATGCCCTCCAAGAGTATTTTGACATGAATGTCTGGTATGTTCTCGCAGGAGTGATTTGTATTATCATTGTTCTTCCGCTTCTGTCATACGGGATTTATAAAACTAGAACCGGTCACCGTATCCTCAGGAGCATATCAGATAGTATCCATCGTCTTTCCGATAGTAAAAAAAGAGAATGATGATTTTTACCAGAAGACTTAATTATTTTCCCGATATGTTTTCAAATTATATCACCCGGTTTCATTTCGCACCCTTTAACTTGTCTCGGGTACACCTTGGATCCGACAAACCCTTTGTGCAGGAGTCTTTTTCTGATGCATGAGTATGGAATTGCCTATGATATCGTTGTCACATCACGAAGAGCTGCGCTTGATAACAATGCAACATCGATAACCCACATTTATGTGGATGTCGGAGAGCTTTCCATGATAAATCCCGAACAGGTGGAATTTTTATTTACCACTATTGTTGAGGATGACCCCTTATTCAGGGATGCTAAACTGACCTGCACAACGGTTGCACCCCAGACACGGTGCGTATGTGGATATGTCGGAAGTGAAATTTTTGTCTGCCCGGAGTGCGGACAACTTCCGGAGATCGTAAAAGGAAAAGAAGTTGTTGTTACACGAATCGAAGTTGAGGCAGATTAAATGAAAATATCGTTGATGCATGGAGCAGGGGGGGAAGTCATGGGAGAGGTCATCAGCCTCTTTTCAAAGATTTCAAATACCAATGCAGGGGGAATCGGACTTGAGGCACTTGATGACGGGGCTGTAATACCTGTCGGTAACCAGCAGGTAGTCTTCACGACCGACTCGCATGTTGTCCGGCCACTCTTTTTCCCTGGGGGAGATATCGGACGAATATCAGTCTGCGGGACCATAAATGATATCACCATGATGGGAGGAAGGCCCCTTGCTCTCTCCTGCGGCTTAATCGTTGAAGAAGGATTTGATTTTGATATACTATCGAAAATTGTAGATTCTATGGATAAAGCCCTTTCAGAAGGGAACGTATCACTTGTGACCGGAGATACCAAAGTCATGGAGAAGGGCGCTCTTGACCAGATTGCAATAAATACAGCTGGTATTGGAGTTGCTGAAACAATCATCAGGGATAACGGACTACAACCGGGGGATGCAATCATCGTATCCGGGACACTTGGTGATCATGGTTTTGCGGTTCTTGCAAGCAGAGAAGAGTTTGACTTTGCTGATCAGATCATATCTGACGTGGCACCGCTCTCAGGCATGGTTCATGCGGCTATGAGCGTTGGAACAATTCATGCAATGAAAGATCCAACACGGGGAGGTTTTGCTAGTGCCATAAACGAGATGGCGAAAAAGTCCAGGGTTATGGTGCGTATCGTTGAAGAGTGTATTCCGATTCGTTCATCAGTACGGGCTGCATCCCAGCTCCTGGGTATTGATCCACTTGAAGTAGCCAATGAAGGAAAAGTAGTCATGGGAGTTCCTGCCGATGATGCAGAAACAATTCTGAAAAGTCTCAAGAGTCATCAGTACGGGAAGGATGCAGCAATCATCGGAACAGTAACAGAAGGAAACGGAGTGATTATGGAAACCACCGCCGGGGGGGAACGGTTTATTGAACCACCCATGGGTGATCCGGTTCCACGGGTCTGTTAAAAAATTATTTTCTTTTTATATACATCGTAAGTCCGATAATCAGACTAACAACAATCAAAATTGTCGGAAAGGGTGTTTGTTTTTCTTTGGACCCATCCTCGCTTCCATACCTGGGCGGAACTCCGAATGCCTTTGCGGCAGTATCGGACAATACAATGGTATCTGCTTTATCTGCCGTAATTGTTACTTTTTCTGCAGCTTTATAGCTGTACGGATATGCCTTCAGATATATTTCTGACACCTGGTCGGTTATAGTCACCGTCTCAGGCAGAGGGCCCATTTCATCATTCACTTTCACACTTGCACCATCAGGGGATGTTTTATACTCAAAAACAAGATCGGTATTTCCGGTTGCCTGGATGATAAGCGGTGTGGAATTTGTGGTAATGATAAAAAATGCGGGGTTGTCTCTGGAAATATCAGCCTGCGCTGACACACCGGTAATTTTTTCTGATTTTTTTGGTGGAACAGTGGCGGAAGGCTTGAGTGTCTCTTCTGTTTCAGGTTCCTTTGTTTCAGCCGATATTATATCATGACTCTCTGTTTCGATGGGTCCCGTCAGATGATACTGGTCTTTCTCTTCTGATACAATAGCGTATTTCCCAATAAAACCATCATAATCGGTAAACGATACCTCGTACGTTCCAGGTTCCTGAATTGGAAGCTCATATTTTACTTTTCCACCTGAAACCGGAATTGATTCAGGACCGAAGACCGTCTGATGATCCTTTATAACCTCCATCTGAATGGCATTTTCTTTATACCCTGAAATCTTTGCTTCGATTAACAAGGTTTTATCAAATTCCTGCCATTTGGGAGAGGTCAACGTTATCATATCAGATCGATCAATCAGTTTTACAACCCGTATCGAACGGGAACCTGCTGAAAAATCCCTCTGTGACTGGGATAGGCCTTCTACTTTATAATTGCCCTTTTCAAGACCATCAGTTTTAAAGGTTACATTAAAAGTCGTATCACCCTTTTCAGTTATCTGAACCGATTGTCTCTCAATTTCAATCGGAACATTGAGCGAATGGGAAAATACAACATCGATTTTGTCCGGAGGTGGAGTGTTTGTGGATACGGTTACCATAATCGGTTCACCTACCTTTACTTGGGCGGGTGCATCGATTGAGAGATAATATGCGCTGACTGGTCCACACAAAAGAAGGAGGAGAACCAGTGTTATTGCCGATTGTACATAATGGAAATTCATATGATAGGTCCTCTCGTCGGGTTGGTCAATATTGTGGAACTCTCGATCCTAATATATTGTTGGTCATGTAATGAATACCCGTCTGTTTGAAGGATGAGAGAAGAGATGAATACGGAAGAGTCAGATACCAGATGCGCGATCTCCGGAATTGAGACTGGCTGATTTCAAATAATTACTGGAACGTTGAGAAAAGTATGAAACCCATAAAAAACCCTGAAGAACCCCTTGCACTCTGGTCCGGACAGGATAGGATAGACAATGAGATCCACACCAGTGTGACTGCAATAATCCGTTCTGGTGGATGTTCCTGGAACCGGTGCAGAATCTGTCAGTATCGTCATGAACGGTTTACAGGAGTGGAAAAACCAGAACTCAGTCGGTTGATGATGGCACAGATACACCGGTTGAAAGAACAGATTGAACACGAAAAGCCACAGGTGGTAAAGGTATAT
>NZ_DAONKG010000035.1:0-16005 GCF_035406105.1 Methanospirillum sp. | reverse complement strand
GATGTACCGATCATTGCAGATGGCGGTATACGGTTCTCCGGTGATGTGGCAAAGGCCATCGCTGCCGGTGCTGACTCAGTCATGATGGGCAATCTCTTTGCCGGAACTGATGAATCTCCCGGTCAGATTGTTACGATTCAGAGCAGGAAATATAAGCAGTACCGCGGTATGGGATCTCTTGGAGTTATGAGTACCGGAGTATCATCAGATAGGTATTTCCAGAAGAAAGAGATCGGAAAGACAAAGTTTGTTCCTGAAGGGGTCGAGGGCGTCACGCCGTATGTCGGACCTGTTGCAGATGTTATCTACCAGATGATCGGCGGACTGAAATCAGCAATGGGATACACCGGGGCACATAACATCCGGGAGATGCATGAGAAAACGAGATTTATCAGGATCACCCAGGCAGGGTATCATGAAAGCCATCCACACAATATTACCATCACGGATGAAGCGCCAAACTATAGAATATAATATATACTATTTTTCACTAACATAGAGTTAGTGATGTTGGAACAGGCAGAGCTTGCCCGGCTGCTGGATATCCTTGGGAACCGGAACCGCAGGAGGATCATCGAGCTTTTGAGGGAGAAGCCCTGTTTTGTCACTGAGATATCAGAACGGCTTATGATATCGCCCAAGGCCGTTATTGATCATCTCCAGATGCTCGAGGATGCACGGATACTGGGATATCGGAATGATAACCGGAGAAGAAAGTATTACTACCTTGAGCATGACATCAGTATCCAGGTACATCTGGATGCCCAGAGCCATGATCTGGTACCGGTTGTACTGTCCGGTGAACAGCGTCTCCTCATCTCCCTGCAAAAGCTCAGACAGATGATTCTGGAACGTGATAAACTCGCCCGGAAACTGGAGGAGATGGAGCGGGAGATTGATCACCAGATAAGTGAGGTTCTTCATGAAGGCAAACTGGCCGGGAGTGGAGAGGAGAGCATGCTGGTATCAGTGGCTCTCGCACATGGAGCAAAGAACGCTGATGAGATACAGGATCTGACAGACCTTCCTTTAGAGACGGTTGACAATACCATCCGCCAGTTGATGGAGGAAGGTATTGTATGCAGAAAAGGAACAGGATTAGAAATCCGTGGTATTTATGCCGAATAATCCCTACGATGACCTGCTCAAAAACCTGGTAAAACTGCTTGAGCAGATCACATCATTAGAACAGAATATGCGAAAGATGCAGGACGGAGTGCCGGCAAAGCCAGGTATCATCGGATGTGCAATCATAACCGGAGGGCTGTCTTCCCGTGATGCGGGAAGTGCAGGTCACCGGCAGGAACAAAAAACCGGTCTTACCTATGAGATGGTTGATGCAGGAAGTACTGCCTATCTGACGATTCAGCTTCCTCCCCACCTCGCCGCTGAACCGCTGGTGGAGTTTGCTGAGCGCACATGCCATATCAGCACACAGGGTCTCTCCGGGAGCATTGATCTTCAGTTTTCCATCATTCCGGAGCAATCTTCCTGGACGTTCTGTAACGGAGTGCTCGATGTTGTGCTGGAAAAGAGGCAAATAGAGCAGTCAGATTCTGATCCGGAATTCTGTGCGGATGCCGGATACTCATAAGCACATCATCTTTTTTTAGAAGCAATTCAATTTCCTTATCATCACCAGTGACCGATACTCTTTTATGATCGTCGTGATAGGTGGCGGACCGGCCGGGCGGTATGCGGCCATGCGACTTTCCAAAGCAGGAAAGAAGGTTCGACTGGTAGAGAAACGATCAGCGGGGCTTGGGGGGCAATGTCTGCATCAGGGGTGTATGACGATATGTGCACTCAATGATGTGGCCCGGTTCATCAGCCAGGCACAGGTCTTCCAGCAGCATGGATTCATCGGCACGCTGGCAGGCTTTTCATATCCGGTCCTGATTCAGAAGATGCATGAGATCATCAGGGTGATAGCGGGTATTTTAGAAGAGGAGACAAGACAGGCGGGTGTTGAAGTCATCCATGGATCAGCAGAGATACAGGGATCCACACTCCTTATCGACGGGGTTGAGACACCCTTTGAAGCCGTCATTGTTGCATCAGGAGCTCACCCAAAGATCCCGGAGATTTCCGGCTGCTGTCTTCCGGGTGTCTATACTGCCCATACCATCCTCTCTATGCCGGATCTCCCAAAAAAAATGGTTATTATCGGCAGCGGCGTTATTGCTGCTGAATTTGCCTATATCTTTCGCTCCTTTGGATCAGACGTGACCATCCTTGCCAGAAGCTCCCTGTTGCGGACATTTCCAGAGCAACTCATACAAGAGGCACGTAAGGATCTGAGCCAGGTAATGATAAAAGAGCATGTGACAGTCGCAGGAATTACCGGCCAAAGCAGCGTAGCCGGTGTTCTGATACGGGATGATGACAACGTGACTGAGATTGCTGCGGATGCTGTGCTGCTTGCCACCGGTATGATCCCAAATACCGGATTTATTTCCGGTATTGCATGTGGTCCGGACGGTGCCCTTCTCGTTAATGACCGGATGGAAACCTCAGCACCAGGCATATATGCTGCCGGTGATGTGACCGGAACCGGATACCTGACACCGGTTGCCAGACATCAGGGAAGAAAGGCGGCAGATGCGATCCTTGGAAATCGATGCGAACCTGATCCGATCGCGATCCCCCAGGCGATCAAATTGCATCATGATCTTGCCTACTGCAGAAGACCAGGAAACAGTAGAAAAGGACTCTCAATCCCGGGCCCGGCAGGTCCTGGAACATTCTGGGAAGTCAGCAATCACCATACCGGTTCTGCAACCGTTGAGATTGATCAAAACGGCCATCTGACCGGTCTTGCTGAAGCATCGCCCGCAGCTTCAGTTGCAATGGCATACCTTGGATGGATGATGAACAGTACTATCGGAATTGAAGAGTTTGAGCGCTTCATCGAGGTTCATCCATCTGCTGACGGCATTCCGTGGCTTTTAAAATACCTGAACGGAAAACAAAAATCGTAAGCACGGACATCAATATCTTTTTTACGTTCCAGAAAAATCACTCTTCATCAGGAAGGTCCAATGATCAGGATCATTGCGGTTGATGATGAGCCGGCATTTGGTGAGATGCTTAGCATCTACATGGAAGATTTCGGCGATTTTGATATTACTGTGTATACATCACCGGAAGATGCTATTGACAGGATCGTTGCCGGTGAAGCTGATGCGGTTATTACCGACTATCGTATGGAGGAGATGGACGGGATAACCTTTATCAAAAAGGTCAAATCTCTTGTTCCTGATATTCCGTTTGTTCTATTGACTGCTGTTGATGATAAGGAAGTTATCCTGAACGCAACCAATGCCGGTGCTGATTTCATACAGTTTAAAAGTGAGGAGCCTTCCAGATTATTTCCTGAAATAGCCCAGAAAATCATAAATTCAGTTGAAACATATCGCGCACGAAAAGAGTCGGAAGAAGGGAGCAGGACCAGAGAGATGCTCATGCGGACACAGCGGGATGTCATGGCCAGACTCTCTGAAAGTTCGACCAGCAACCAGGCCCTGGATGCAACACTCATATCAATCCGTTTTCTTGCCGGTTGTACAACCGGTGCAATACATCTCATCAATAAAAAAACGAATAAAATAGAACTTGCAATCGCACATAACCTGCCTCATGATCTTATCAAACGGTTTACCTTTGGTGATCTGTATCAGATCATCTATACAAAAAAAGCCAGGTATTTCCCGGTTCCCGGTTCATCTGAGCAGGATATGCGTATAACCGGGGGTCAGATTCCGATTATGACCGGAACAGATGTCATCGGGGTTTTGTCCTTTATTCTTGATCATCCAAAACCGATCTCTCCTGAATTTTCTGGTACTATGGAGCTGATTACTGCTCAGCTTGGAAATACCCTGGTCAGGATCCGTTCAGAAGAACTGGTTCGACAGCGGGAGAATGAGCTCTCTGAACTCTATAAAGTGATGCAGGAACTGGTCATTGTTATCGATATGGACGGGACAATACTCAATGTAAATCCGGCAGTCACCCGGGTTCTGGGCTATACTGAACAGGAGCTTATCGGGATGCCAATTCAGGCCTTATACCCGCCAAAGAACCGGGATGATATCATATTCCAGTTTATGGACCTGACCGGTAAAGGAGGGACAGTCCAGAACACGTACCCGCTTCTTGACCGGCAGGGCAGGGAAGTTCCCGTTGAGACAAGAGGGAGTATCGGGACATGGGGAGAGCGTCATGTGCTTTTCTGCATATCGCGGGAGATTCGTGAACGACTTGAGGCAGAACGAAATTTGCATGAATCCTATGAGCGGATATCTGCAATTTTCGCCTCCTCAGCCGCACACATCTATATGAAGGATGCAAACCTCCGGTATCAGATGGGAAATGAGGCATTCCTCTCATTTCTTGAGTGCGATAAAACCTTCCTGCCCGGAAAATCCGATGCAGATTTCTTTCCTCAGGATATTGCAGAGATGAGGGAAAAGACCGATCGGATGGTGCTGTCTCAGAATATTCCCCTGTACAATATTGAGTGGGAATTGTGCAGGAATGGAAAGACGCAGTGGTTTGTATCCTCAAAGATTCCGGTTCATGATCTCGTGGGGGCTGTCACTGGTCTTGTCGGGACCTCTGTTGATGTTACGGATCTTATGCAAACCAGGCAGGAACTTGAGCGAAGGGACAGGATTCTCAGTGCTGTCAGTACGGTTGCACAAACGCTTGTCAGAAACAATGAATGGGAGCCGAACATTCCTGAGTGCCTGGAACTGCTTGGACAGGCGGCAGGAGTTGAACAGGTGCTTCTTCTTGGAATGAATCTGTACGGGAGGCCCGGTTTTGAGGAGTATTTTTGTGAGTGGAGGGCCTTGGATATGAGGGAACCGTGCACATCAGCGTCCGAATTGATGAATGCAATAATTACGCCGTTATTCAAATATCTTGAAAAGAACAGGTTTTTCTTAGGTGATCGAAAGGCCATACAGGATGACGTATCCATTTCAGATAAGGAAAAAATTCCTTCATATCTCCTCCTCCTCCCGGTGATATCTTCTGATACTCTCTGGGGAACCCTTGCGTTTGTCACCTGGAAAACTGAACATATAAGCCCGATAGCCGAGATTGAAGCACTCCTTATGGCCTCTGAGGTGATAGGATCGGTTATCAGCCGGTACCAGACCGAAGAGCTTTTTCACAAACCAGTGGAACGATCCCTGGTTGGGGTGTATCTTGTCCAGGATAATCGCTTCATCTACACCAACCCCCGGTTATCTGAGATTCTTAGATGCAGGCGTGAGGATCTTGAAAACTCACCCATTCATCGGTATATCCATCCGGAAGATGTAGATATGGTCCTTTCGCACCATCAACGTATCATACAGAATCCTGATGAGACCGATGATTATGAATTCAGGGGCATTACTGCTGACGGAAGGCTGATCAGAATTGAAAATCTAATCAGTGGTATCCTCTACAAAGGCAAACCTGCCGTCATCGGGAGTATTATGGATATTACTGTCCGAAAGCAGGTTGAAGATGAGATCAGACTTTCACTCAAAGAGAAGGAGATCCTCCTTCGTGAGGTCCATCACCGGGTGAAGAATAATATGCAGATTATCGTCAGCATGCTTCGGATTCAGAGCGGTATGATCGATAACCCGGTTGTCGCTGAGGTACTGCAGGAGAGTAAGAACCGGATCCTCTCTATGGCTATGGTGCATGAGAAGTTATACCGGACCGATAATCTGGTCAGTATCAACCTGCTTGAGTACATTAACTCACTTGCCCAGACCCTTATTGCTGATTTCTCGAGTGATGAATCACTCATCACCCTTCGTCTCATCTGTGATCCGTCTCTTGAGATGACTATCGATGTCGGTATTCCCCTGGGTCTTATCATGAACGAACTGATTACAAACTCATTCAAGCATGGACTTTATCCAGGCCAGGAAGGAACCATCGGGATTTCCATCGTCCCCCAGCAGGACTATCTGGAGATAGCGTATCGCGACAGCGGGAGAGGACTTCCCCCCGGATTTGACATGGAGACCAGCGAGACTCTTGGGATGCAAATAATCTCCAATCTTATCTTCCAGTTAAGCGGAGAGATATCATTTTCCACGGATAACGGAGCAGTAGTACGGATGAAAATTCCTATCAAGGAAGGATTTATAGTCGGAGGTGAGGAGCATGCCACAGGGGAGTAAGATCCTGATCGTTGAAGACGAGATGCTCATATCCATGGAGATCAAGCAGAAACTCCGGACAATGGGATATGATGTCGTCGGTCAGGCAATAACCGGAGAGTCCGCAATTCAGAAGGCAGGCGAGACAAAGCCGGATCTGATACTGATGGATATCAGACTGAAAGGTGAGATGGATGGAATTACTGCTGCAAAGCGAATTATGGAATTGTATGATATCCCGATTATATTCCTGACCGCTCATTCTGACAAGGCAACCCTTGAACGTGCAATCGCAGTATCTCCATCAGGTTATCTGCTTAAGCCCTTTAAGGAACGCGAATTGATGACAAACATCGAGATGAGCCTTCATAAGCACCGGATAAAACAGAAAGTACGGGAAGAAGTTCATCCGGAGGCATTGTCAGAACTTGGAAAGAAGATAGAAGCAATCCAGCTTCCGGTCGTCGTGCTCTCTACTACCGGAGCAATCAGAGAGATGAACACGATGGCAGCAGATCTGGCAGGTTTTATGAGAACGGAACTTATTGGCCGGCCGGTACATGCAATTTTCGGGATGCAGAGGGGAGAGGAGGAGTCTGGTCTTACAGGAGAGAGGGTGGAGATGATGCTTCCTGATCAGATATCTCTGAAACGTAAGGACGGATCCTGGGTCCCAGTAACATTATCCGGCGGATTTGTCTTTCATGAAGGGGAGCAGCCACCAGAATATCTCATCCTTATCGAGAATGCAGAGATAGCAGCAGCCACATCATCACATATCGGTCCTGAAATGATCCGCCACCTGATGGCAGTAACCACGGCACTGCGTCTGCCGGCATTTGTTATAGATAAAAGTCTCATGCTGGCCGGTTATAACCCATTATTTGCAGAACTTGCCAGAAAAGCCGGGATAAGCCAGTATATGCTGAAAAGACCGCTCTATGAGACACCAAAGTTTTCCTTCTTTGGTGATATGCAGGATCTTCAGGAATTATTCCGGTCAGGAGATGTGGAGCGACGGATACGGAAATACACCTTTGGTGAGACGGTAAAATTTATTGAGTTTACACGAATTCCCCTGAAAAAGGAAGGAGTTCCAACGCACATCGCAACAATCATGGCTGACGTGACTGCGGAGCGTCATGCTGTGTATGAAGCAGAAAAAACAAAAAAAGAGTATGCTGATCTGTATGCAACACTGGAGGGGATCAGGGCACTGTCAGCTGAGCTCAGAGCACCGATTCATGATCTGCTGCTGAAAATATCACTGGGGCAGCCGCTTGAGAGTGGATATGCACGAGAGATGACCGATCGGGTCAGCGATCTGATGGCACGGTTTGATACGGCATGGATACAGTATGCAGAACTGAAGGATCAGATGAACCGGGGGCCAGAAAAATCCGGTTAATCAAGGGCATTTTTCCATTATTTTATGAATTTTTTGATATTCTGCAGCAATCATTTCCCTCATTTCATCAAGGCTGTGAAGAATCTCCTCGTTATTTTCAGCCTCTTCTCTGAGTAATTCCTCCTGTTTTGCGAGGTTTTCACGGAGAAACTGAAGAATGTTGCTTTTTTTAACTGCATCACGGCACTCTGCCGCCCGCTCCGGAGGCATACCGGCCGAAATGGCACGGGTGTATCGATCCATACTCTCAGAGAGGACATCACTGATATCATCAATGACTTTGAGAAGCATGGTCCTCTCAAGCGGTTTCATCACAAATCCTTCGATCTTCAGACCATACTTCACTGCCTCCAGTGCAGTCAGGACTTTTCCGGTCAGAATAATCACAGGAATATCAGCCACATCGGGATTACTGCGAATCTGCTCAAGAACTTCCCATCCTGATACCGGTTCCATCATGATGTCAAGGAGAATAAGGTCCGGCCGTGCCGTCCGGATTGCTTCGAGAGCATGCTCTCCTTTCGTTTCTATTCGGGTTTCATGACCACCACGGCTCAGAAGATTCTGATAGAGGAGACACAGCTTTTCATTATCGTCTATGAGCAGTATCTGCATATACCTGTATGATATATGATAAATTCAAATGCGATAAATCTATGCCTGACAAATCATGTAGAGAAGAAATTATCCTGAATTAAACCATATATATCATGATTTTCCTGTGTGTATTCATCGTTCTGACTTTAAAGTCATGCAGATACAATGAATATATTCATAGTAAACCGATCCCAATATCACAGGTGAACTCTCCCACATCTTCACCGAAAGGGTACCTGATCTATGGATACGCATATCCCACCTAATATCTATCAGGCATATCTCACGGCTCTTATAGCCGGTGATCGGATCACATGTACTGACATTGTTCAGGATCTCAGGACGTCAGGGACCGATATCAAAGAGATTTATCTTCATCTTATTCAGCGTTCTTTGTATGATGTGGGCGATCTCTGGGAGCATCACCGGATCTCGGTTGCAGTAGAACACCTGGCCTCAGCGATTACCGAACGGCTGCTGAGTATCCTGGAGACAGAAATGTTCTCCATCCCCCACAAAACCCATACGGTCATTGTCGCCTGTATCGCGGATGAGTTTCATCAGATCGGGGGGCGGATGGTATCTGATATGTTTGAATTCCAGGGGTGGAATTCGCACTTTCTTGGGGCAAATACCCCGGTCAGGGATCTCATATCCATGATGCAGAGGAAAAAACCAGATCTCATCGCCCTGTCGGTGAGTGTGTATTTCAATATACCTCATCTCCTCTCTGCATTAACCATAATACGCACCCAGTTCCCTTCCATCCAGATACTTGCCGGGGGGCAGGCATTCAGATGGGGAGGGGAGGGGCTTTTGGAACGATACCAGCCGATCAAATATATCAGGGATCTTGATGAATTAGAATCATGGATTGAGACATATGAACGGGAGTATCGGGAAGTATACCAGTGATCCTTTTATTGCAGGAAAGATATGCGAATACATCCTTGAAAAATCCCAGGTTTTTTTTCTGATTCTCGATCAGGCGGGTATCATCCACGCTGCAAATACATATGCCCAGGATCTCCTGCATCAGGATCCCGCCGGAGTTCATCTAAAGGATATTCTGCTCATCGGTTCCTGGAATGATTCATTATTATCCGACTGGGCAGACGGCACCATCTATCCGATTATGAATATCCAGACTCCTGATGATCTCCCCCGCACATTCTCTATTGTGGTCTACCGTTCAGATTCAGGATATCTGCTGTTTGGCCATACTGACAGCGAAGAACTTCAGAAATTATCTAAGGAAGTGATTACCCTGAACCGTGAGATGGGTATTCTTACCAGAGAGTTACAAGTAAGAAACCGGGAGCTGGTCGGTCTGAATGCCATGAAAAATCAGTTTCTGGGCATGGCTGCTCATGACCTTCGAAGTCCGGTGAGTATAATCCTGAACTACACAGAATTTCTGATTGAAGATCTCCAGGAAAGCCTCTCAGAAGAACATCGTCAATATTTAGAGAATATTCTTACATCTGCCAGGGATATGAGACAGGTTATCTCTGATTTTCTGGATATCAGTATTATCGAATCAGGACATCTCATCCTGAACCGTGAACCGGTATCCTATGAGCAGTTAATACAAGAACTTCTTCGAAAGACCAGACTTTTTGCTGATCGTAGGAAGATCCGGATTACCTGGAAGACTGATGGGAATATTCCCTTCCTCTATGTTGATGCCGGGAAGATAGGACAGGTTCTTGTAAATCTTGTGCATAATGCTATAGAATATTCTCCTGATCAGGGGGAGATAGAGATTGATGCACACAAAACAGAGAGAGGGATTGAAATTCTGGTCATTGATCATGGAACCGGGATTTCCCAGGAGAAGATGAAGATGGTATTCTCAGAATTTTCCGGAACATCGAGACGGAAGAAGAACGGTGAGCGCAGCATCGGCCTTGGACTGGTGATATCCCGGATGATTGTGGAGGCACATGGAGGGTTCATGGTTGTACACAGTTCACCAGATGTCGGCTCCACATTCGGTTTTATCCTTCCTGAATCATCTGTCTGCAAAAATACAGGCGAATCAGAGAGACGAATGCAAACCGGGAAGGTATAAATGCTTCCATGCAGATGATGAATAAAACGGCAGAGGGAGGGACTGCATGTGAATGAAGAAAAACTTATTAAATCGGCAGAGGAATTAAAACAACCATCTGAAGCATCTACGAAGATATTTTATGAAAAGATTGATACCATTGCCGAGGAGCTCAATCGGATCATGCTGGCAAGACCAGACATCGACCGCCTCATCGGACTGAATAATACTGATATGATGCAGAATAATTCACGTAACTATTTGAGATTTATGGGAGCGATCTTTCACAGTTATGATCCGATCGTTCTTGTACAGACATCTCTCTGGGCTTTTCGGGCATACCGATCGCATGGGTTTTTTATTGAATACTGGCCTGCCAATCTTGACACAACAGTTCAAATACTAAAAAGGGAACTCCCCAAAACGGTGTATGAAGAGGTATACCCCTTCTTTGAGTGGCTTATTGTACATATCCCTGCATTTATTGCCATCACCGATGCCATGCTGAAAGAAGAGATGACTTCAGACCAATAGTTATCAGTATTTGGGTAAAACCGGTACGGGACTTCAGGTAAATTCATCTGAACCTGATGCCGGCTTCTTTTCCTTGCAGCCAAACTGGTATCCTCCCGGCGGTACATGCAGAACAAACCGGACACCTTTCCCTTCTTCGCCCTCTTCCGTGATTTCAATCCCGGTAAGGAGCAGGATCTCCTTGATCAAAAAGAGGCCAAATCCATGAGTCATACTATAGCCTGGCTCAAACAAATGCGAACGCACGTGCTGGCTGATTCCAACCCCGTCATCTTCATAGAGAATCCTGCACCCGTTTTCATGAACCGTGAACGAGAGACTGATAGTGGTGACGGTCTTTCCATGCCGGGCGGAGTTATCAATGAGATTTGAAAAGACCTTTGGAAGCATCAGATCAGCAAATATCTCCAGTGAATCCAGTGAATTCTGAATTTTGAGTGATGAAAACCGGATGTTTGAATTGCATATTTCGTTGATGATTGCGGAAATGCATTGCCAGCGGGGTTTTTGTGTCCCCATCTGTTCATAATTACGGGTAAATGTAATCTTTGAATTGATGGCATCAATTGACTCCCGAAGATATCCCAGATACTCAGCAATCTCATTATCATCCGGTTTTTTTTCTTTCAGGAGGTCAAGAGAGGCATAGGCCAGGGAGAGATCATTATTGATATCATGTCTGGTGATCTGTGTTAGGAGGGACAACTTTTTATTCGCCCGTACGAGAGCCCTTTCAGATATCTTCAGAGGAGTAATATCTGCGATAAGCGTCGCAATCCGTGAAGTATCGATGAAAAACACCGATACTGTATAATGCTTCATATCTGGTTTAAAATACGCGAAAAACCTCATTGGCTCATGGGTTTTTGCAACCGAAAAGTACTGTTTCAGATGTGGTGGCGGGTACGCACCATATATTTCACTTCCGGTCCTCCCGATAAGATCCCGGGGGGTCCTCCCCATCATTGATGCATACCGATTATTTACATCAACAAACCGGTAGTCAGGTCTTGTGTCTTCATCATCAATGAGATCAAATATGGCCATACCTTCATCCATGGTATCAAACAATGTCCGGTATTTCTTTTCATTCTGCGATACTTCCCGATAGAGTACCTCAAACGGCCGCTGAAACCCGCTCACTACTATGGCCTGATACATACATGCAAACGCGATTATCTTCAGGATATGTCCTAGGAAATTGGAAGGGCCATAGACACTGACATATGACGTAAAGGCCAGTTCTGAAAAGATAGTAGCAATCAGTGCTCCATAGAGAAGATAAAGGATATCAGATGTGAAATGCGTCTTATTTTTAGAGAGAAGAATCATTGCACCGGCCAGTATCAGGCAGATGACATATTCACTGATGATTTTAAAAGGAGTAAGTCCTGAACCTTCAATATAGCAATCGGGAAAATATCTGGCGAATATCACAAAGACAAGAAGTGCCGTGACAACAAGATACCCCCAGAAGATCAGTCCAACTCGTAGCCGCCGGTTTATAAAAAGGAGAGCGGTCACCAGGGATACCGCTTCCAGATACCGGGATGCAATCCAGAGCTGGGTCGGCAGGTTTGCATCATACCCGGTGAAGATATTCATACCCTTGTACGCAAGGGTATGAAGGAGATCAACCGAGCCGATAAAGAAGAATGCAATCCCGATAAAGAGAAGAAAACCATTTTCCAGTTTATCCCTGCTGTTCCAGGTGATGACAAATATGATCCCGGCGATGATAATGCTGAATACCTCAGCAGAGACATGAAAGAGAAGATAACTGTACCCGGCTGTCAGAGATATCAGGACTATGAACACCAGGAGTGAGATGACAAATGATCCCAAGGAAGAACTAATCGATCTCATGATGCTTCTTTAAGAAATTCCTGATTTTTGATGATGCGATATAACCGTTATCCAGTTGATCAATTATTCTGTCAATTTCGTGGATATATGGCATAATATCTTTTAAATGCTCGCATTCATTAATATCAAGGATGGCAACAATGATCGAGAGAGGGTTTCGAATCTGATCATTGAGCAAGGCAAATTTTTCAAGATTTTCCTCGATCTGTCGGTATGCATCGTGAACGACCCGTTTCATCACGATCGTCTCTGATATGTCACGCAAATTTATCACAACACCTGTGCAGCCACAATCCTGCTCTAAGAGTGGAGAGATCATTCCATCAATGTATATCCGAAAACCGGATGGCTGAATAAGATATAAGGGATAATCTATCTCTGAGAGGGGTGTCTTATTCTGAATCTGGAACGGAATCCGGACTTTGAGATTATCAGATGACCGATACAGGACCAGGATATCAGAGAGATTTTGTCCAATACTGTCACCCTGAATCCCAAGAATGGTATATGCGGCTTTATTCATCAGCCTGATCTCACCGGAGGTATGTACGACAATAATCCCTTCTCCCACTGACTCAAGAACGGTATGTAACCACTGACGGTTTTCATGAACGAGTTTTTCAGACTCATGCTTGTATAGAGCAACCTCAAGAGCATGAACAATATCATTTTCTGAAAAGGGTTTGGTGATAAATCCAGAGAGTCTGGTAGAGGTTGCCCGTCGTATGGTCTTGATATCTGAGTATGCAGTCAAAAAAATAATGGGGATGTGATCATTCCGGTTTATCTCTTCTGCGGCACTAATTCCATCCATATCTCCTGCTAACCGGATATCCATGATAATGGCATCAGGGTGCTTCTCTCTGCTTATACGGATGGCTTCTTCTCCGGTCTTTGCCACACCGGCCAGATCATACCCATGCGCTTCGATGATTTTAATCAGATCAAGTGCTTCTATCCGGTTATCTTCGACGATAAGAACACGATATGGTGCCATTTGTACATCCTTTCTATCGTAATGAATTCCATGTCATCGTGATCATGAACGAAGTATTGAGTATATTGGTGTTCCTGTAGATAAGTCCATGCACTCTGAAGAAAGCAATTGTATCAATGACATATCAGTCCCGGCTTTCCAGTACAAACTCATAATCGCCGGCTGCAGAAACCGTACTGCAGCCCTCTATGCCCGAAGAGGTGCTCTCTCCTTCTTAGAAAAACTCACCTGTCTGTTCCCCGGTACCGGGCTTTGGATCATCATACCGTTCAAAGGTTTGAATCTGGCATCTCATCCGGTTATGTAATTTTAGATTATATCTGAAAAATAAGAAAATGAGTGTATTTTTTGGTATAAAATGTATTCAATTCCCAGCGGAGTGCTATCAAAAGATGATATTTTTAATTTTTAAAACTATGAATCGGTGCAGGAATCCTTCCACCCCGGTTGATAAACCTGCTACAGTCAAATCTATTCACCTGCTGGACCGGTGCATGACCCAGGAGTCCGCCAAATTCTACCATGTCACCGACATCTTTGCCGATAACCGGGATGAGACGCACTGCAGTCGTTTTCTGATTAATCATACCAATAGACGCTTCATCTGCGATGATACCAGATATGGTAGATGCAGGAGTGCTTCCGGGAATTGCGATCATGTCCAGACCGACTGAACAGACACAGGTCATGGCCTCAAGTTTTTCAAGCGTGAGAGAGCCCCGAATGACGGCATCGATCATGCCCTGGTCCTCACTGACCGGAATAAACGCACCGCTGAGCCCTCCAACAAAGGAACTTGCCATCACTCCCCCTTTCTTTACCTGATCATTGAGCAGGGCCAGTGCAGCAGTCGTTCCCGGTGCACCCACCGATTCAAGTCCCATCTCTTCTAAGATCTCAGCAACACTATCTCCCACCGATGGTGTCGGTGCTAGTGACAGATCAACAATACCAAAGGGGATACCCAGACGCTCAGATGCAACCTGGGCAACGAGTTGTCCGACCCGGGTGACTTTAAACGCTGTCTTTTTTACTGTTTCACACAGAACTTCGAAATCTTTTCCCCTGACACTCTCAAGGGCATGTTTTACAACTCCCGGGCCACTGACTCCTACATGAATAACGGCATCAGCCTCTGATATGCCATGAAATGCCCCGGCCATGAAGGGATTGTCATCAGGAGCATTGCAGAAGACGACAAGTTTTGCACATCCCAGGGAATTTTGTTCCTTTGTTGCCTCTGCAGTCTCTTTGATCATCTCTCCCATGAGCCGGACAGCATCCATGTTGATCCCGGTCTTTGTCGAGCCAATATTCACCGAACTGCAGACCCGTTCGGTAGATGAGAGGGCACGAGGAATGGATCTGATCAACAGTTCATCGATCCGTGTCATTCCTTTTGAGACGATTGCTGAATAACCACCGATGAAGTTGACCCCCGTATCAGCTGCGGCTTTATCAAGAGTTCGTGCAATGGAGACAAAATCTTCCAGTGAAGAGCAGGCAGATCCGGCGATCAGGGCAACAGGAGTTACTGATATTCGCTTGTTGACGATAGGTATCCCGTATTCGATCTCGATCTCTCTCCCGGTTGAAACCAGGTTTCTGGCAAGACGGGTAATCTTTGCATATATGTTCCGGTTTAAAGCATCGAGATCACCATCACAGCAGTCAAGAAGACTGATCCCCAGCGTAATGGTCCGGACATCAAGCTTCTCCTGCTCTATCATACTGTTTGTCTCGTTCACCTCGAAGATATTTATCATAGGATTTCCTGTTAAATACGATGCATTCTGGTAAAAATATCTTCACGCTGGCACCGGATCTTTACTCCGATCTCATCACCGAGGGTTTCAAGTTCTGTCACCATCTCAGAGAAGGGTTTGGCAGATTTGCTTGTATCCACGATCATCATCATGTTAAAGTATCCCTGAACGATTGTCTGAGAGATATCCTCGACATTTACCTGATTATTTGCCAGATACGTACATACCTTTGCGATAATTCCGACGGTATCCTTTCCGACAACCGTGATAATTGTTTTACTCATAAACCAATCAGACGGGTACTATTGGTGCTCATACGGGATAATTTTAGCAGAGTGCAGAATACACCCAAAAGCTCTGAAGATGAGATATGCAGGAAACAGTCATTTCGGTTCATCATTTCCAGCAGGGATGAAAAAAACCAGAGAATGTGACTGTATCGTAATGAAAGATTTCTGAATTTTCCTGATTGTGGTTAAAATCAATTATATCTATATTTTCTGAATTTTCTTATTTTTCAGAAATTTTATATTTTTTCCAAACATACCGTATACAAAGAACATGAAAAAAGATGGAAAAGAAAGGAACAGTCATCAAAAGCTCCCATGTAC
>NZ_DAONKG010000034.1:0-16153 GCF_035406105.1 Methanospirillum sp. | reverse complement strand
GGATGAAGACTATCCAGCGGATGATTACCGATATTGGGTTTTACGACAAGTATGCTGCCGGTGTATATGGTGGTAAAGTCGAAGGACTTATGATCGGTCTTATCGTCTCGTTTGTGATTGTTGGACTCCTGCTTGTAGGACACGGGGTGAGTTAAGTGTCAGATGAGAAGAAGTCAGGACCAATACGCATGGCTGCAATTGACGCTATGATGGCTGACATGAAATATAAGGGACAGATCCTAGCACGAACCAACAAACTTGAATCCGGTATCATGGACTCAGGGATAATTGGATTCGCAATTGGTCTTGCATTTGCCCTGATTCTGGTAGTACCAGTCATTCTGCTTGGAGGAATCTGATGGCAGAGAAGGGAGAGCCCGCATCAGGCTGGCCAATTGTCCAGGGAGACTTCCACACCGGTGATCCAAAAAGCCCGGTTGCTGTAGTCACCATGGGATCCCACCTTGACGAGGGTGCAATCTGCAGTGCAGGTGCAGCTATCGCAGGATCCTGTAAAACCGAAAACCTTGGTCTGGAGAAGGTCATAGCAAACGTCATCTCCAACCCGAACATCCGGTTTGTCATTACCTGTGGTACAGAAGTCAAGGGTCACCTTTCAGGACAGAGCTTTATTGCACTCCATCAGAATGGTGTTGAGGGCGGTAAGATCGTCGGATCCAAGGGAGCAATTCCGTTCATTGAAAACCTCAGTGCTGAACACATCAAGAGGTTTCAGGAACAGGTCGAGATCGTCGACATCATGGAGGCTGAGGACATTGGCGCCATATCAGCCAAGATCAACGAGCTGAAGGCACGGGATCCCGGCGTATTCCCTGGTGGACCGATGGTTGTCGAGATCAAGGAGGAAGGTGGTGGCGGAGGTGCTGCAGTAGCGGCCACTGCAAACCCGCAGTTCCTTGAGATCGAGTCGAAACTGGATGCAATCGAGAAAAAACTCGAGTTCGTCGAGGGTGAGATTGCCCAGCGTGTCGGCCGGAAAGTCGGACGCGATATTGGTATTCTGTATGGTATCGTAGCCGGACTTATGTCATACATAATAATAACGGAATTACTTCCGAAACTGCTCGAGATACTCGCTAAATAAGAGGTGATAAGCAATGTTCATGTTTGAAAAGGAACAGACGGTCCTTGATTTCAATGGATACAAGATCGGAGGACAGCCGGGAGAATATCCACGTGTCCTTGGTGCATCGATATTCTACAACAAGCACGAGACTGTGCTCGATGAGCATACTGGAAAGATTGACAAAGCAAAAGCAGAAGCACTCTGGAACCGCTGTCTTGAACTCTATGATATAACCGGACACTGGTACTTCTGTCAGATCATCGCTGAATTCGGAGAAGCCTTTGAGAGTTACATCGACTGGTTCTGTTCCATCGATGACCAGTTCCCGTTCCTGATGGACTCCTCTGCACCTGCAGCACTGGCACATGCATGTAAGTATGTCACAGAAGCAGGAGTTGCAGATCGTGCGGTTTACAACTCCATCAACGGTTCCATCGGACCTGAGAACATCGAGGCTATCAAGAAGAGTGATGTTGACGCAGCCATTGTGCTCGCATTTAACCCCGGTGACCCAAGTGTCCGTGGCCGTGAGAAAGTGCTCGCAGAAGGTGGCGTTGCCGGTCAGGAAAAACCCATGCTTGCCATTGCAGAGGAATGTGGTATCAAGCGTCCAATCCTTGACACTGCAGCAACTCCGCTTGGCCTTGGATCCGGGGGTTCATTCCGTGAGATCCTGGCCTGTAAGGCAATCCACGGGCTCCCGACCGGTGGTGCATACCACAACATGACCGTATCCTGGACCTGGCTCAAGCGCTGGAGAAAGAGCGGCCTTCTTGACCGGTACAAAGACGCAGGGACCCTCCTTGAGCAGATGGGACACCACCACTTTGGCGGTGTTGAAGGTATCCGTCAGGCTGCCTGGTCCTCTGCTGATATCGGATGTAACATTATGGCAGCAACCCTTGGTGCTGACCTTATCATGTTCGGTCCAATCGAGAACTGTGAGGCAACCGCAACTGCAATGGCATTCAGTGACATTGTTCTTGCAGAAACCCTCCGTGAACTCGGTGGCGATGTAAAGATCGACAAGCACCCAATCAACATGCTGGTATAACCCGGCTTTATTTTTTTCCAAGACGCAGTGCTGAATGTAAATCAGCATAAATTATTTATCCGGATTCCTTTATACAAAATGCTTTGATAAAGCTTTCTGGCCTGATTATCTCCTGAAGAATGCCCGGGTAAAAGAATTTTTAGTCAAAAGATTTGTACACATATGGTGCACGTCATGGATATTCATCAAAAAACGGAGAGAATAATTACAATAATCAAAGAACATGCACCACTTGTGATTTCATACTCCGGAGGAGTAGATAGTACGCTTCTTGCTGTTCTTGCACGAGAGAGTGTTGGAGCAGACCAAATCGTATGCGTTTTCATTGACGGGGCTGAGGTTCCCCGAAGGGCAGTATCCACTGCAAAAACCCAGGCAGAATCCCTGAAATTACCACTCGTTATCCGGCAGGGAATTCCACTCTCCTATGAAGTACAACAGTCAAACCCGCATGATCGGTGTAAATCATGCAAACTCAAAACATTTCCCATTCTTCGGGAGATTGGAGATGAATTCGGGTACAAAACAATTGCAGATGGAGCGAATGCATCTGATGTAGAAGAATACCGGCCAGGTATTGATGCATCCAGTTCTTGTGGCATAATTCATCCGTTTATCATGGCCGGGATCACAAAAGAGGATATCAGAATGATTGCATTCCGGATGGGATATGCATTTTGGAATAAACCCTCTTCTGCCTGCCTGTATTCACGCATTCCTTATGGGGAAGAGATAACCAATGAAAAACTTCGAATGATTGAAAAAGGAGAGGAACTTCTGCAGAATAGAGGAATTCAGCAGGCCAGAGTACGACACCATGGCACTATCGCACGTATCGAAGTGATGCCTGATGATATGGAAACCATTCTGTTACATCGGGAAGAGATTTCCTTGTTCTTTAAAAATCTTGGATTTTCGTATATTACGTTGGATCTCCAGGGATATCGCTCAGGAAGCATGGATGAGGCCCTTCATTTCTCATCATAACTTTTTTTGAGGACTGTCTCTCTGAATTCTTTGTTATATGCCGCAACAAGGGTATTGATAAACTCTTCGGCCGCATGAGAATCTGTCTTCGGGTATGTTACATAGAATATGGAATCATCGGATATTCCTTTTAAGGTATACCAATCATCCCTCTGAAAGGTAAACATCACCAGGCCTCCAAGTTTTCTCTTTTTTACCTGGCCGAATCTTTCAAGAATATCAATGAAAATCTGGTGTACCGGTTCACTCATAGTATACTCGTATACTACCGTTCCGTCAGTACATGTTGAGGTTTTTTTTCTTTTTATAATCTCCATCTATTGTGTTCATATTTCATCACGCAGCACGATAAATCTCATGAAACCTTCGTAGAGCATCCCTTGCAACACCATACCCGAATCATAATACGAATAGAGGCGACATTATGAGATCACTTCTGGTAATCATCTTATTGAACAATCAATTATATCTGAAGAGCACAAAGATTCACAGAAACGGACCGTTTCAGACCTGGAGCATTACCCATTCATGGAACCTGAAATTACCGATGTTGTTCTTCTCTTTCAGACAGTCATCCAATGGATAGCAATTATTCTCTCTGCATCAACTGGAGTGTACGACGCACGAAAAAACGGGATGGATTTTTTTGGAGCACTGGTTATTGCGGTTATTGTTGCCGTCGGCGGAGGGACTATCCGCGATCTTCTTCTTGATAGATATCCCCTTTTCTGGCTTGCAGACCCGATTTATCTTATCAGTATTTTTATCGTAGGAATAATTGGAATTTTACTGATTCCCATTAGTCATCCGGACGAGCCTGAGGTAAAATCAAACACACCGGGATTTTTTCATCCAATAATCAGCTTCATATTCGGAACCTCGGACACATTTGCTTTCATTGACTCATTTACCCTTGGAATGTGGGCATACCTTGGGTCCATGTACGCATTATCTAGTGGAATTCCACCCATCATTGCCCCAATTATGGGAGTGATCACTGCTTCCTTTGGAGGAGTACTGCGAGACATACTCTTTGCAAAAATTCCTGAACTATTTAAGCCAAGTCAGTTTTATGCGATTGCATCCTGCGCCGGTGCAACCATGTACGTTATAATGAGCGTGCTTGGATTTTCCGGAACTACCGGATTTATGGTATGCATGATTGTGACAGTTTTTGTGCGGATGACTTCAATACAATACAATATCACCAGTTTTTAGGAGAAACGTATGGACAAAAACAACTCTTCTCAAAATTCTCATGATATAATTTATGCAAATAATGCGGCAACAACGTGGCCAAAACCAGAAAGCGTCCTGAAAGCAGTCTGTTGTGCGTCTGCCGGGCCTTATTCTGAGCAGGGAAGGACAACATTGCGGGAGATACCGGATTATCTGTTCGATGCAAGAAAAAAACTGGCTGAATTATTCAATTCCAAAGAGTCTGAAGCATACGTCTTTACTGCGAATGCAACTGACTCATTAAACCTTCTCATCCATGGATTTGCTGCACATGAACAGGAATCATTTCATGTCATCACTACGGAATTTGAGCATAATTCTGTAATACGTCCTTTGTATGAGTTACAAAAAGCAGGAAAAATTACCGTTACCGTCATCGCACCTGATAGAGGTGGACATATTAATCCTGACGATGTCATCAGCTCATGTCAGAAAAATACAAAACTTGGCATCATCTCTCATGCCGGGAATGTCATTGGAACGGTCCAGAATATTAACGAGATCTCACGGATATTGCATGATGAAGAGATCTTTTCAATTATTGATGGAGCACAGAGTGCAGGCCAGATCCCAATAGATCTATCACGCGTCTGTTGTGATGCATTTGTCTTTACCGGGCACAAGTATCTGTTTGGTATTCCAGGAACAGGAGGATTCTATCTAAAAACACCTGAAAAGATACACCCAGTTCGACAGGGAGGAACAGGGTTTGATTCATCCTCGCCGACCCAGCCGGATGATATGCCTGAACGATTCGAAACAGGAACCCCTAATTTTCCTGGGATTGCAGGGCTTGCCGCGGGGATCACATTTATCCGGGATATCGGCGTAGAGACGATACATTCGAAAGGGATGGCCCTGATTTCAGATATCGTTCACGAACTGCATGAGATTGAAGGTGTATCATTACTCCATGACGCCCCGGAGACACCCCTTATATCATTTCAGATAGCTGGCATAAAACCGGATGATATCGGATACATGCTTGCGAAAGCATTCAGGATAATAACACGGAGCGGGCTTCATTGTGCACCATGGATCCATAATCGCCTGACGCAGGGAAGGGGTGCAGTCCGCGTCAGCCTGTCATACATGAACACCCCAAACGAGTGTGAGCAGATCATAGATGGAATCAGAGCCGTGTGTGCATCCATACAATAGTTCAACGAAACTCACCATTTTATTAAAACATCCGCTTTTAGTCTTTGATATAACCTTTTTTTGTTTCGTGCCTAAAAAGACACGAAAAATATTCTGCCAACCAAAGATATGCAAAACCCAGTTTTCTTTATATATTATATCAAAATAAACTGCATAATGATATACATAAGCACATGATATGGTGATCGCATATTCTGCTGCCATCACCAAACCTATCTAAATACACGCCAAAACTGATGCACACATGAGACTTATCCTGCCGGATCTGACAGAACACCAGATAACGGTTCATGGGAGGACTATCGAAGAGATTTTAGTAGAGATGAACATAGATCCTCTCACGACCCTTTTGTCACGGGAAAATGAGATCATACCAGAGGATACTGTTCCAGACGATGATGACTCCATCAGAGTAATTCAGATCTCTCATGGTGGATAAACACCTGAAAATCTGTTCCTTATGTCAAAATCCGGCAGTCTATCTAGACCGGGAGAGAGAGATACATCTCTGCTCGGATCATCTCATCACCTCTGTTGAAGAACAGGTCCTGATCTACCTGAAAAAGATTGATCTTCCTCCGGTTGTCGGCATTGCCTTCTCAGGGGGAAAGGACAGTACCGCTCTTTTGAAAGCGGTGTGCAGGATTCTGGATCAGCTCTCCTGCCGGGTTGTTGCCCTCACCGTTGATGAAGGAATTGAAAGGTACCGTCAGGAGACCATCAGAGCAGCAGAGGAAACCTGCAGTATTCTTGGCGTCCCCCATTATATTATCAGATTTCAGGATGTATTCGGCCATTCACTTGATCAGCTGGTTTCCGGTTCAGATCGAAATGCCTGCACCATCTGTGGAATTCTTCGCCGCCGTGCTCTTGAAATTCTGGCACGAAACCATTCAATAAAAGTTATTGCCACCGGCCATAATCAGGATGACCATGCCCAGACTGCTCTGATGAATGCCATATCAGGAGATGTACGAAAGGTCTTTTCAGGAATGGGAGAGTCTCCGTGGTACGCACGTCGGATTAAACCATTTGCAGAGGTCAGTGAACGGGAAGTAACCCTTTATGCTCTCCTTTTTGGACTCTTCCGGGATCTCCCTGAGTGCCCGTACGCATCCTCGTCCCTTCGTGGAGAAGTCCGAGCTCTCCTGTACCGATACGAACGGAATCATCCGGGAAGCATGAGACATGCTGCCCGCTGTGAAGAGGAAATTCGGGATAAACTTGGGATATCATTTGAGCGGGACCCGTATCAGACCTGTGTCTCCTGTGGATGGCCAGGTTCAGGAAGGGTATGTCAGGTCTGCACAATCCTGACAAACGAACACCTGGATCGTACATGATAGGTACCTATGATAATCTCTTGACGATCTTCTCTTCAGGTACCATATCAAACCTATACCAGACAGACATGGCAGATCAAAAAACAATATACCTGGACCATAGTGCTACGACGTCCACCGACCCTGATGTAGTGCAGGCCATGCTTCCCTGGTACTCCGAGTACTATGGGAATCCATCATCCCTGTACCGTCTTGCCCGTGAATCCAGAGCTGCAATCGAGAATGCCAGAAAGAAAGTTGCATCAGCCCTTGGGGCAGAGCCAGAAGAGATCTACTTTACTTCAGGAGGGACGGAATCAGACAACTGGGCTCTTATTGGTGTTGCGTTTGCAAACCGGAAGAAAGGTGATCATATCATCACCACAGCGATTGAACACCATGCAATTTTGCATACCTGTAAATACCTTGAAAATCTTGGATTCAGAGTGACATATCTGCCGGTTGATGAATCCGGAAAGGTGCGAATCGATGATTTAAGCGCTGCCATAACAGATAAGACCATTCTGGTCTCGGTAATGTTTGCGAATAACGAGATCGGGACGATTCAGCCCATCAAAGAGATCGGGACTATATGCCGGAAGAAAGGAGTATTATTTCATACCGATGCTGTGCAGGCTATCGGAAATATCCCGATTCATGTAAAGGAGATGAATATTGACCTCCTCTCTCTCTCTGCCCACAAATTTTACGGACCGAAAGGGATCGGAGCCCTGTATATCAGGAAGGGGATAAGGATTGACGGATACCTTCACGGAGGTGGTCAGGAGAGAAAAAAGCGGGCTGGGACCGAGAATGTGCCAGGGATTGTCGGGCTTGGAGTTGCCATTGAGAAAGCAATTCTGAATATGGATTTGCAGATTCCCCGGATACGAAAACTCAGGGATTATCTGCTGGAGAGGATCCTCACTGAAATTCCCCATACCCGGCTCAACGGCGATCGGACAGACAGACTGCCAGGCAATATCAATGTAAGCTTTGAGTTTATAGAAGGAGAGTCCCTTTTACTGCTCCTCGATAATGCCGGTATTGCTGCATCGACCGGGAGTGCCTGCTCTTCAGGCTCCCTTGAGCCATCTCACGTCCTGCTTGCAATTGGCGTGCCTGCCGAAACAGCCCATGGATCCCTGCGACTCACCCTTGGCCATGACAATACCGAAGAGGATGTGGAATATACCCTTGTTGAGATTAAGAAGGCAGTAGACAGACTGCGGACTATGTCACCCCTGTATGCAGATTACCTGAAAAAGAGGTCGTGTGATGTATAGCGAAAAAGTAATGGACCATTTTATGAATCCCCGTAACCAGGGGGAGATCACTGATGCGGACGGAGTTGGTGAAGTAGGCAATCCAACTTGTGGAGATATCATGCGGATTTTTATCAAGGTGAAGGATAATATCATCATTGATGTAAAATTCCAGACATTTGGCTGTGGGGCTGCTGTGGCATCCAGCAGCATGGCAACCGAACTTATCAAGGGAAAGACTCTTGAAGAAGCCTGGGAAGTATCAAATAAAGCGGTTGCCGAGGCACTTGAGGGACTCCCTCCGATCAAGATGCATTGTTCAGTTCTTGCAGAAGAAGGCATTCATAAAGCAATCAACGATTACCGGGTGAAGCATGGGCTAAAACCCTGGGAGGAAAGAGGCGGGCACACTCACAGTCATGATGAACTGACCTGTGAGGAGTAACCTGATATCATTTTTTGAGCATTTCTGCATATTCGTATGCAGGCATTACCTGGATGATCTTATCATCCACCTCTAACCGTTCTGAATCATTCATAGTGAGAATGTATCCGGGAACTCCGGGGTGTGAATCCATGGCCTCGATTAACCCACGGATTTCACGATTTCGCACATCAGAATAGTTTATCCACTTCTTCTGACTCCCTGAATAAACAATATTTCCCTTGCGTCAAGATACCGGATTAATTCAGGATATGAGCCGAACCGGTTCTGTCCCGTGTTATAGGTTCGTCCAAACCACCAGGGATTCTGTCTATCGAGGACCGCCTGGATTCTTCGATCCATTTGTTAGATATAATCGATGATTCATGATAAAATCATCGATTGCATCCGACGATTATACAATAAATCATACATCATAATCGAGGATTTTCATATGAGCGAAATACAATTATTCAGACCGGACATTTCCCCTGACCATTGAGAAGAATATCCCTATCAAACACATAATAGAAAAGGCAACAAACCCGATATTCATTGCACTCATAAGCTCATCTGACATATCTGGTGTAATGTCTACTTTTCCAACAACAATGGCGATGATCATCATCGCAATTCCCATTGAGAGCATCTGTCCGAGCAGCCGCATCGTCCCCAACGTCCCGGATGCAATGCCATAATACCGCTTTTCCACCGAGCTCATAATTGCATTGGTATTTGGTGAGGAGAAGAGAGCAAATCCAAACCCAAGAACCGCCAGGATTATCGTAAGCTGCATCATGGAGGTATCAGGCGAGAGAAAACTTAAGGAAACGAGCCCCATAGCGATAATCCCCATACCCAGCGATGATATTTTTGCAGGTTCAATCCAATCTGAAAGACTGCCGGCATATGAAGAGAAAAAAGCCTGTACTACCGGCTGGGTGACGAGAATGAACCCGGCCTCCTGAGGGTCAAATCCCCTGATATATTGCAGGTATAAGCTGAGAAAGAACGTAATCGCAAAAGTTGAGCCATAATTGATAAGAGCCGCAACATTTGAACAGGCAAACACGCGGTTTGTTCTGAACATGGACACCCTGATAAGTGGATACGCTTCCCGGTGTTCAAGCCAGATAAACAATGCGAAAAGGGTGATTCCAAGTCCAATGGCTATAAATCCGGTGATATGGGGGATCTCGGAAAAACCAATCATAACCGCGGTGAGACTGGCCCCATAGAGAATGGCCCCTTTGATATCAAACCACTCACCTGCTGCATCTGCCCATTCTCCTTTTAAATAGAACAGGATCAGGGCAAGGATAAGGATGCCAATCGGGACGTTGATGAGAAAGATACTTCGCCACCCAAAGCCATCAGTCAGAAAGCCTCCGATAAAGGGGCCTGCAGAAAGACCAAGGTAGACTGAGGTAGTATAGATACCAAGAGCCTGACCCCGTCGTGAGGGGTCGGTCACGGATGTCAGGATAGCTACGGCAGTCCCGAAGATCATCGAAGCTCCGATGCCCTGAACCAGCCGGAAACTGATAAGAACTAAAGAGGACGATGAGAACATCATCCCCATTGATGCAAGGGTAAAGAGTGCTATCCCACCGGTCAGGATCTTCTTTCTCCCAAAGATATCACCAATTCTCCCGAAGGGTACAAGAAAAGCGGCTGATGCCAGAAGATATGCACTACTGACCCAGCTTAATTCGATCGCATCAAGACAGAATTCACGGGCAATCGTAGGTAACGCAATATTTACTGCAGATAAATCAAAAGGGGTTAAAAATCCACAGCATATAGCGATGATCAGAGTAATACCGGAGATACCAGGGACCTTCATGAAGGAATGAAGATAATCCCCCATTCCCCATGAAGGTTGTGAAATCAGATCACAAGGGTATTCTACAGTGACCGAATCCGGGCATACCGGTCGACATCGTCCGACGTGATCGATGCCATACAGTCAAAGAGGCGATATTTAAAAGAACCCGGACCAGCAGCATCTGAAGCAGCCCGTTCTCCGGCAATCCCAAACGTAGCAACTCCTGTGGCGGATGCAGAGAGATAGTCACCTGTGACTGCCGCACAGGAACCGATAACCGATGCGGCCATGCATCCAGTCCCGGATATCCGCCCCATGTATGGATGCCCGTTCTCACAAAGAAAAGTCCGGGAACCATCACTGATGATGTCAGCAGGACCACTCATAACAACGATGCACCCTAGTCGTTCTGCAAGCCCACAGGTAATATCAATAGGATCCCCGGTAACTCCTCCCGAATCGACTCCACGGACCTGTGCCTGTTTCCCGGCCAGGGTCCCAATCTCTCCGGCATTGCCCTTGAGAACTGATATGGAGAACTCCTGGATCATTCTCTGAGCGGTTTTTGTCCGTAAGCTGGTTGCTCCGGCACCAACCGGATCAAGAATGATGGGGATACCATGTTTTTCTGCGGCTTTTGCTGCGATAAACATCCGATCAATCTGTTGGGAATCAAGAGTGCCGATGTTCAGAACGAGAGCTCCTGCAAGCGCAACCATCTCTCCAACCTCCTCTTCTGCATGGGCCATAACCGGTGAAGCGCCTATGCTAAGGGTGATATTGGCACAGTCATTCACCGTGACATAGTTTGTCATATGATGGACAAGGGGCGTTTTTTCCCGGATATCGGTAAGGATTGATCCAAAAAGCGTCATAAAAATCCAGTAATTCGGATAAGTCAGCATTGTACGATAAATTATTTTGTAATCCGGTTGATGGGATCAATATACTTCTTTCATGGGATGTATCATCTTCCCAGTTATGGCTGGTATCAAGGCATATGGAGAGGGTTTTATAAATGAACGAGTTTTTCAAGCATATCAAGATCCATGTATACCACGTGTTCCTCATCACCGACAGATGAGAAAGACCTGGCAATGACCATGAACAACTCATTCCGCTCCTTTTCTTTCCAATTGATAAGACCAGCTTTTTGTTTCAGGTTCAAAATCACCTTTTTACCATAAACATTATCCTGCCATTTTACTTGACAAAAAAGAATGGAAGAATCTGATTCAGAAATACCTACGATATCGATCTCTTCTCCTTTATTCCACCATCTTCTCATTGATGAAAATATACATGGAAAAGGAAGTTTTCCTGTGCCATTCAGATAAAACAACAGATCAATAACCATTCGTTCAAATAACGAACCGATGTACTGTGCAAGATACGGAGTAATACTCTCTGTCAAAATCTGCTTTGTAAATCCACTTTCAGCACTTTCCCGGTTAGAAAAGATAAATCTGAACCAGAATGAGAATAAATTATCCCTGAAGAAGTAACGACCTTTTCTGATCCTTTCATCCTCAAATGCAGGAACTTCTTTCCATATAATGTCAAGATCGATGAGTGTTGCAAGATACCGGTTAACGGTTCCTTTCTGGATACCAGTATCATTGGTAATCAGATGCTGAGTATTGTTTCCATGGGAGATGGAGAGCAGGATTGCAAAATAATATCTTGGTTCCACAAGTTCCATCAGGAGAAGAAATTCAACCTCCCTGAACAGATATGAGAGGGGATTGAGCAGATTTTTCTCGATAGAATCCCGAATGGTTTCATTGGTATTCACACCCAGTATATAGGCGGAGTACCCCCATACACCGCGTAATACTCAACCGCTTTTCTGAAATCCTGAAATATTGGAAGTACTTCATGAAACCGGAATGGTCTGAGTAAAAGTTGTCCTGTTCTTCTTCCAAATAATGGACTCCGATATGAAAGAACCTCATCTTCCATCATTCCAATTGATGAACCGGATAAAATCAGGAAAATACGGGTTTCTCGAAGTCTATTGTCCCAATGATACTGAAGTATCGAGAGGATTGATCTATCTTCTTTTACCAGATAGGGAAACTCATCTATTGCCAGAATGAACCGATTTGTCAAGCGGGATGCAAGATATTCAAAGACTGAATCCCAGGATGTGAAACCATTTTTCCCAATAAATGGATCATCAAAAAATTCGGAGAACGCCTCTGCGAATTGTTCTAACTGATATTTACGTGAACCCTCACGAACCTGAATGCGGAGCCCCTTATTCTGACGGATAAATTCATTAATAAGTTCACTTTTTCCGACTCTTCTCCTCCCATAGATGATAAAAAACTCAGAACGTAAACCGATGAAACGATCGTTGAGCTCAGCCAGCTCTGTTTCCCTACCAAAAAAAGTGTACGTTACATTATCATAATCGAGAGTACACTAATAACTTTCGTCACGAGTACGTTCATCACTGACAGGTATCTTATCTCCTCACCCCCTATTATTCAATGAAATGCACGAGCCGGCTGTGAAAAAAACACTTTACTGGTGTGAACACTGCAATATTCCCCTGATCGGACGAACCTGCAGCTGCGGCAATGAAGCAAAAACCATACCCCTCCTTCAGCCCTATGATCTCCGCCCTGCTCTCTCAGCTGACCGGGATCATATCATCCAATTATTAACATCCCAATATGGCGACGTTCCTGTCCCGAAAGTAATTCTTTTAAATAAAACGGGGGGCTATGATCGTGCAGAACTCATTATCATGAACGGGCAGCGGTTTGGCTGGTTCACGTTTGATCCGGTGACCAAAACCTATTCACTCGATATTACCCCTGAAGCTCTGCCATTTCTGGTCCCCCACATAACAAAAGGTATCATTGACCTAACAACCCATATCGATCTGAAAGCTGAAAAAGGAAGAATCGGGGGGAAACGCTTCCCCCTGAAAGAACCGATCCCGGATGGATCAGTCATTGTCACGGCGAATGGAAAATTCGGGACAGCCATCGTGAAAGAGGGGTTTATCAAGGTCAGGGAACTCCTCCCTATCACCCCATCCACGTATCCGGACCCTGACTGGGAAGAAGTCATTGCCCACAATACCTATCACCTGAAAAACCTTGAGCGAAGTGCAGTCCGGACTATTAAGAGCCATATGAAGGATCGGCCGACGGTCAATGTATCGTTCTCAGGCGGGAAAGACAGCACGGCAGTTCTTCATCTTGCACGAAAAGCCGGAGTTGAAAAGGCCTTTTTTATCGATACCGGACTAGAATTTCCTGAAACCATCCGGTTTATTGAAGAACAGGGGGTTGAGATCATCAGAAAAGGGGGCGACTTCTGGCAGGCGGTCGAGAAGGCCGGCCCACCTGGAAAGGACAACCGGTGGTGTTGTAAACTACTCAAATTACATCCCCTCAAGATTTATCTCGCCGATACTGGCCCCTGTGTCACCATCCAGGGGAACCGGTGGTATGAGTCATGGAACCGGGCTGGGCTTGATGAAACCAGTCAGAACCCGGCCAATCCCCTGCAACTGAATATATCCCCCATCCGGAGCTGGAGGGCTTGTGAAGTATTCCTGTATCTCTGGTGGCGGAAAATCCCCATAAATCCCCTCTATGATCAGGGCATCGAACGAATCGGGTGTTATCTCTGCCCGGCCATGCTCGAAAGCGAGTATGACGTAATCAGAAAGACGCATCCGGATTTCACGCAGCGTTGGGATGCATTTCTTCAGAGGTGGGCTGAAAAGAAACAGATGCCGGATGCCTATGCTGACTGGGGTCTGTGGCGATGGCGGGCACTTCCTCCGAAGATGCGTGAGTTATGCAGGAACATGGGAGTGCTCGTTAATGATGATTTCACGCTTGCACCAACGAAGGAAAGAAAGAAGAAGCAGCAAACCCAGCCAGTCTCTCCTATCAGGCAGGAAAAAGCTGAAATCAGCCCTGACCAGGCTGATATATTCCAGACAATCAGGCATGATTATCCCATCCTTGGAGATGTTATATACCTGGATAATGCTGCAACGAGTTGCTCTCCTGAACCGGTCATTGAGGCGATGGTTGAGTATGAGCACCGGTACAGATCAAACGTCGGACGAGGGGTGCATCGGTTTACCCGGATAGCAACCCAGCGGTACTGGCATGCACATGAGAAAGTTGCTGAATTTATTGGCGCACACCATGGCATAACCGTCTTTACCAAAAACACCACTGAAGCGATCAACATGGTCGCCCATGGACTCTCCTGGAATCCTGGTGATCGAATTGTCACTACCATTCTTGAGCACCATTCAAACCTCCTCCCTTGGAGAGCCCTTACAAGTCAGGGAGTTCATATCGAGATTATCGGTATCCTTCCGGATTATTCTCTGGATATGAATGCATTCCGTAAGGCTTTGGAAAAACCGGTAAAACTTGTGGCTGTGACACATGTATCAAATGTTCTTGGGGTCATCACCCCGGTTCATGAGATCGCCGCCCTCTGCAGAGAAAAGGGAGCTCTTCTCCTCATTGATGGAGCACAGGCAGTCCCTCACATGCCGGTCTGTCTGGCAGATATCGAATGCGACTTTTACTGTTTTTCGGGTCATAAACTTGGAGGACCGACTGGTACCGGTGTACTCTGGATGAAGGAACCTGTTCTCATACCACTCATTAAGGGGGGAGGAATGGTTGAATCAGTAACCGGCGATTCGATCACATACGCTCCGGGATATGAACAATACGAGGGAGGAACCCCAAACATCGCAGGGGGCATCGGACTTGGGGTTGCAGTTGATTATCTCAGAAAGATCGGAATGGACAGGATATATGAACATGAAAAAGAATTGACAACCTATCTCATAGAAGGTCTGCAAAATATCGACCGGGTCCGTATATACGCCCCAGGAGATCCGGAAACCCGGATCGGGGTTGTCTCATTTACCGTAGATGGGATGCATCCCCACGAGGTTGCTGAGCGACTTGATGAGCATGACATCCTTGTCAGATCAGGAACACACTGTTGTCAGCCACTCATGCATGCACTCAATCTGCCTGATGGAACGGTCAGGGTGAGTATTGCACAGTATAATACGAAAACAGAGATCGATCTCTTTCTTGCCACCTTACAGGAGATCGTATCCGGCATCTCACATCGTAATCCGATCAGATCGTGAATAAATTAAGACGAGATTTTCACGTATTTCCCCAATACAAAGGCCGTTCTTCTGACCAATCTCAACAGCAAGATTGGTACATATCCTTGTTGTGATGATAACCGGAATTCCTGCCAGGAGACACTTCCGGACCGTTTCAGAGGTGATGGTATTTGAGCAGATACAAAAGGATGCAGATAGATCAAGGTCCTGCATGAGCGCCGCTCCAATCATGCGGTCTGTTACCTGATCTTCACCGATATCCTGACGGCATACCTGACAATGACCCTCTCTGCACAGAGCAGAGAAGAACTGATTTTTTGATCCGACATCACGGATTTTGAGATGAGGTAGTGATGAAATCAGAATGGCTGCAGGAACAGAAAAATTACTGCTCAGTACAGGCAGTTTTCCCGGATCAATATATGAGACCGCCCCCCCGCACCCGGAGAGAATGGTCTTTTTGGGACCCGGACTGGTGAATATATTCGTCGTAATAACACTGGCACGGTTTTTTTCCACCCGTATTGATTCTATCTCCCGGCGTTTCTGAATATACTGCTCAGTAAAGAGAAAACCGGTCACATACTCCCTGATATCACCGGGAGCAAGCAGAACCGTGGAGACGTATCTCCCATTGATAAAGAGT
>NZ_DAONKG010000033.1:0-16326 GCF_035406105.1 Methanospirillum sp. | reverse complement strand
ATTCATGACATTTCTTGCAGCCTCATATCTCCGGTCAGTACGGTCTGTCTCGATAGCAGGGGTTATATATGCACCGGTAACCGGCGATGACGGATTTTGCCGGTTTGTTGATCTCAGGCCTTTGATGAATATCCTGGACTGGATTTCCGGGGTAGAGGCGTTCATCCGGTATGTTGATGCAGAGCCGATGTACAGGCTTTTGCATGATCTGCAGGGTAATATTCACCGGTCAGGAGAAGATCCAAACCCCCCGGTCAGACTGACAAGCTGGGCCAGTCTTCTCTGGCAGTTTAGTGATGCGGTCAGACTTGCCCGTCCTGTTGACGCGCTCTATGCAGCATCCGGAGCCTTTCATGATATTGATGGGATAAATGAAGAATTGAATCGGTTTGCACCACATCTCATTCCAGTCCTGGCAGTAACAGGAGGTCTTCTTGAACTGGCCGCAGAACCGGATATGGCTCAGAGTATGAGTGAATACGTGAGAAAACAGATACGTCTGATAGCATTTCAGCTTGAAAAAGGTCTCTTTCTTCAGGCCGTCACCCTCGGGCGTGAGGTCTTGATAACGTTATATATGATACGGATGTGTCTTGATTCGGATTGGAGAGATGCAGATGTCCGTCATGAGGTTTCACGGACCCTGACAGGTGGTTCTCTTGCCATGCAGAACAGACCCTATGAAAAAACACGGTACTCAGATGATCTCATCAGGTACCCTGACTGGAAAGAACTGGTACTTATCTGGACCAGGATCTCAGATCTTCGGAATAATCTTGCACATTGCGGAATGAATCTTCGGGATGACAGTGTCAGATCAATACGAAAACGGGCATCTGATATTCTTTCGGATATCGAACGGTTTTTCTTCCTCTGTGTCCATGAAAAAAGAGAATAAGGATGAATACGGAGCGCGTCGTTACTTGAGATCCTGGAACTGTGGCATCGTTGCCCTAATCTCTCTTCCAACTTTTTCAATGAGATGTTCTTCATCAGCACGGGTCAGGGCAGTAAAGACCGGCCGGTTTACCAAATTCTCAAGCATCCATTCCTTAGCAAATGCACCACTCTGAATTTCCTCTAAAATTTCCTGCATTGCAAGGTATGACTCCTGTCCGATAACCCGGGGTCCGCGGGTCAGGTCGCCAAACTGAGCAGTATTTGAGATCGAGTTGCGCATCTTGGTAAATCCACCTTCGTAGATGAGATCAACAATAAGTTTGGTCTCATGCAGAACCTCAAGATATGCCATTTCAGGAGCATATCCTGCATTTACCAGTGTTTCAAATCCGGCCTTGATAAGTGAGGTCATACCTCCGCACAGGACGACCTGTTCTCCGAAGAGGTCTGTCTCGGTCTCCTCACGGAAGGATGTTTCAAAGACCACAGCGCGGGTAGCTCCAATACCCTTGGCATATGCAAGTGCTGTCTTTTTTCCATTTCCTGTATAATCCTGATGAATTGCAATAAGCGCCGGGACTCCCTTTCCTTCAGTATAGGTCCGCCGAACCATATGTCCGGGGCCTTTTGGTGCAACCATGATCACGTCAACATCTGGCGGGGGGACAATCTGGCCAAAATGGATGTTGAACCCGTGTGAGAACATGAGGGTCTTGCCTGTGGTCAGTCCCTTTGCGATCTGATCCCGGTAGACTGATCCCTGCTGTTCATCAGGGATAAGGATTTGAATAATATCAGCCCTCTTTGCAGCATCTGCAACCTCCATTACCTCAAAGCCCTCACTTTTTGCAAGATCCCAGCTCTTTCCCGGTCGAAGCCCGATGATGACGTTAAGTCCACTGTCTTTCAGATTTAATGCCTGACCTCTTCCCTGCGATCCGTATCCGATGACTGCAATCGTTTTTGAAGAGATTGCAGACATATCGGCATCTTTGTCATAGTATTTCTGTAACATGATGGCCTCTGGTTTGTTCTCTTCTCAATCATTAGGGTGGACCTGATATCTTTTTTCCTTTTATCCGGGGTAAGAAAGTGGTCAGAAATATCTGCATCAAGGGTGTGGTGCACTGTCGCGCATTTTATGCACCACCTGAATGATACCAGGAATCAGAGATCTTATCTCATGGAAAGACAAGGTCTAAACAGATTATCATGGAGTATGAGATCAAATATAAGCCGTCCTATGCGCTGCTTGAAGTGACGCTGAGTCCAGGTGAGTCAATCACTGCCGAAGCCGGATCGATGAGCTGGATGCAGCCAACCATTGAAGTACACACCCGGATGAGAAAGAAAGGCCTTCTTGGTTCAATCGGGATGGCACTTATCGGAGGGCAGTCATTTTTTGTAAATGATTTCACCGCGACAACAGCGACAGGAAAAGCGGGTTTTTCTGCCGCACCTTTAGGGGATGTGGATATCCTGCAGGTCGGACCAGGAAAGGGTTTTATTATTCAGAAATCAGCCTACCTGGCATCGGGAAAAGATGTTACCCTTGATGTGGAATGGCAGGGTTTTACGAAGGGGTTGTTCGGTCAGGGTCTTTTCATGATCAAGGTCTCTGGTGAGGGGTTGTTATTTATTAACACCTTTGGAGCGATTGATAAGCATGTGCTTGGAACAGGAGAGCGTCTTATTGTGGATAACTTCCATCTGGTTGCCTTTAGTGATACCTGTCAGTACCAAGTCACAAAATTTGGCGGCTGGAAAGAGACATTGCTCAGTGGCGAGTTTCTCGTTACTGACATTACCGGTCCTGGTGAGGTCTATATTCAGACAAAGAACATCCGCGAGATGGCTGACTGGATCTGGACTCTCATTGAGCCTCGGGTGCAGGCAAAAGCCAGATAATTATCAGGAAATTATCATCAAAAAGCGATTTTCAACGGGGATGGATGCACCAACAAATTCTGTCTTATGCACCATTATTTAAAACAACTCTCTTTTTCTTAGAAAATTTATATGCATGCGGACGACGACATAGTCTTGGGAGTGACATCCTATGAGTGATTGTTTTATTGCGCAATAAAAAGATTCGATTCCTGGATACAACGCTTCGTGATGGCGAACAGACACCTGGTGTTTCTCTGTCTCCTGCCGATAAGGTCGAGATAGCAACAGCACTGGCTGATATTGGGATTCATGTCATCGAAGCAGGATCAGCGGTCGCTTCAGAGGGCGAACGGGAAGCCATACGTCTCATAGCAGAGGCCGGTCTTACCACTGAATGCTGCACATATGTCCGGGCATTACCGCAGGATATTGATTGTGCTGCAGATGCAGGGGCAGATTCAGTGCACCTTGTTGTTCCAGTATCTGACCTGCATATTGAGCGAAAGATGCAAAAGACACGGGAACAGGTCTTTTCAATGGCGATGGATGCTGTTGTATATGCCAAGGAACGGGGGCTTATCGTCGAGCTTTCTGGAGAAGATGCATCACGTGCGGACCTTGCGTTTCTCAAAACGTTATACGCCGCAGGGATAGATCATGGTGCAGATCGACTGTGCTTTTGTGACACGGTCGGGGTGCTGACACCGGAGGTCACCGCAGAGATCATACCACCACTCTGTCTTGCACCATTGAGTATCCATTGCCACAATGACCTGGGTCTTGCCCTTGCAAATACCCTTGCCGCATTGAAAGCTGGAGCAACTTGTTGCCATGTAACGGTAAATGGTCTGGGTGAGCGGGCAGGTAACACCCCCTTTGAAGAGGTAGTCATGGCGCTTGAGCATCTGTACAAGGTAGATACCGGGATTAACACACGTAAGATCTATCCCTTATCTACACTGGTCTCACGACTTACCGGGGTTCCGTTTGCAACAAACAAGCCAATCGTCGGAACCATGGCCTTTACCCATGAGAGTGGAATTCATGCCCATGGACTTTTCCGCGATTCCCGGACATATGAGCCGATAGCACCTGAACTCATCGGAAGAACCCGGCGGATTGTTCTTGGAAAACATTCGGGCTCTGCATCGGTAAAAGCTGCTCTGTCGGATCTTGGGTACTCGCCAAATCCCCGTCAGCTTGAGGAGATCGTCAAACGTATCAAGAATCTCGGGGATGAGGGGAGGCGTGTGACCGATACTGATGTGATGGCAATAGCAGATGCAGTTATGCTGCTTGAATGCAGGCCCGTGATCTCGCTGAAGCAGTATACTGTTGTATCAGGAACAAATGTCATCCCGACCGCCTCCGTGACGATGCAGGTGAACGGAAGGGAAGTTACCGGGGCTGCTACCGGAGACGGCCCGGTTGATGCAGCACTTCGGGTATTGCAGCAGTCTGTGGCAATTGCCGGTGACATCAGGCTTGAGGAGTATCATGTCGACGCAGTCACTGGTGGAACAGACGCCATGGTAGAAGTTACTGTAAAATTACGAAAAGATGGACAGACCATAACATCACGCGGGGCCAGAACTGATATTATACAGGCAAGCGTGGAGGCGGTCATCACCGGGATGAACCGTCTGCTGAGGGAATATCATGAAAAGCGGAGCACAAATACTGATTGAAGGTTTAAAGGAACAGGGAGTCGACATCATCTTCGGGTATCCGGGTGGTGTAGTTCTTCCGATTTATGACGAACTGTATGATGCGGATATTCGTCATATCCTTGTTCGCCATGAACAGGCCGCAATTCATGCAGCAGACGGATATGCACGTGCAAGCGGGAAGACCGGTGTCTGTCTTGCAACATCCGGCCCTGGTGCATGTAATCTGGTTACCGGTCTTGCAACGGCATATATGGACTCAATTCCTGTTGTTGCAATAACCGGCCAGGTTCCTACATCACTCCTTGGAAATGATGCCTTTCAAGAGTCTGATATTACCGGGATTACCATGCCGGTTACCAAACATAACTATCTGGTTACCGATGCACGGGATCTGAAACGAATCATCAGGGAGGCATTTCATATCGCAAGTACCGGCCGGAAAGGGCCGGTCCTTATTGATCTTCCAAAAGATGTCAGTACTGCACTGGTTCCGGATGTAGACGGCCCGGATCAGCAGCCCCGGCTTCGGGGGTATAAGCCAAAATACCAGGGGCATAGCAAGATGATCCAACGGGCAGTCGATCTCCTCCTCCAGGCACAGCGTCCCATCATCTATGCAGGCGGCGGGGTTATCTCATCCGACGCATCAGCAGAGCTCGTCACTTTGGCTGAGCGGATGTGCATGCCAGTTACCACTACTCTCATGGGTCTTGGCTGTATCCCAACCGATCATCCGCTCAATCTTGGAATGCTGGGGATGCATGGGACAGAATATGCCAATTATGCAATCACTGAGTCAGATCTGCTCTTCTCCATCGGTGTCAGGTTTGATGACCGGGTGACCGGTAAGATTGAGGCATTTGCACCACATGCAAAGATAATCCACATTGATATCGATCCAGCGGAGATAGGAAAGAATAAACAGCCTGATGTGCCCATTGTCGGGGATGCAAAGAGCGTGCTGACCGATATCATTAAGAAAATTCCAGAGTCATGCCCGCATCCGGAATGGTTGGAAAAGGTTGCCAACTGGAAGAAGAATCATCCGCTCATATACCGGTCGGATGGGAAACTCTATCCCCAGTTTGTAATCAAAACACTTGCCGACATTCTGGGTGACAAGGGGGTCATTGTCAGTGAGGTTGGCCAAAATCAGATGTGGACTGCCCAGTGGTTTACGTTCACACGGCCAAGACAGTGGATCAGTTCAGGCGGACTTGGGACGATGGGGTATGGATTTCCTGCCTCAATGGGAGCACATTTCGCCTGCCCTGACCAGCCGGTCTTTGTTCTGGCCGGTGACGGATCATTTCAGATGAACATTCAGGAACTCGGGACGGTTGCCCAGTATAATATACCGGTAAAGGTGATCGTATTGAACAACCGGTTCCTTGGCATGGTCAGGCAATGGCAGCAGCTCTTTTATGAGCGGCGGTACTCATACACCGAGCTGCCGGAGGTTCACTTTGAACGGATTGCAAAAGCATATGGAATAGAGGCTGCAACGGTAACAGACGTATCAGAGGTTGAATCGGCTATCAGGACTGCACTTGCCCATCCCGGCCCCTATGTGCTTGATATCAGGGTTGAACGGGAAGAGAATGTGTTTCCGATGGTTCCAGCCGGAGCAAATATCAGTGAGATGATCGTCGGGCATCATACGGAGCATGAGGAGGAGTGAGGATGACGTCTCATATATTCAGTGTTCTTGTGGAAGATAGTCCGGGTGTTTTGTCACGGGTAACCGGCCTCTTCTCACGAAGAGGTTTCAATATTGAAAGTCTTGCAGTCGGCCCGTGCGAACAACCCGCAACCAGTCGGATTACGATCGTCGTCACAGGAAATGATGTCCAGATTGAGCAGGTGAAAAAACAGCTGAATAAACTGATTGAGGTCATCAAAGTCTTGGATGTTTCTGATGCGGAGCATGTTGAGCGGGAACTTGCCATGATAAAAGTCAGGGCAGAGCCTGGTACAGCCCGCTCAGAGATCATGCAGATCGCAGGAATATTCAGGGCAAAGATCATTGATGTCGGGAGTGAGACGCTCGTAATTGAGGTGACCGGAGATAGTGGCAAGATTGCTGCCATCGAGGATCTGGTAAGACCATATGGTATTCTCGAGCTGGTCAGGACCGGAAAAATTGCCCTGCAGCGGGGATCTGCAACGGTCAGTTCAGGGAGATAACCCTGGTTTTGCCCTGAATTAATTATTTTTTTCCTGTACAGACAAGAAACCCCTTATGGCAACAAAACAGATATGTTCTGAACATAACTGATTTCTATCGGTATGCGAAAAGGAGCAAATGAAAAAGCGATGGTATCTCTATGTTTCTCAAATATCTCATACTAAGTACTCTGTTTATCATGTGCCTGGCCGGTTTTGTATCGGCCTCAAATATCACCGTTGATCCGATCGGATCATTGTCAGCCGGAGAAAAGTTTTCCATCACCGGTACGACGACGATCGACAAGGTAAAAAAGATTGGCATTGAAATCTTTCCAAAAGAGTTCTGGGATGATGTGGTTGCCTATGCGAAGGAAGATAATGCCGGCAGAATCCGGTTTAAAGAGTTATCTTCTGCAGGGGATTCAACGAATCAAACAGGTATTAATATGGTTCGGTTCAATCCGGATGGCACCCAGGCATACCAGACCGTTGATATTCCGAAAGATTATGCCCTAGTTATTGTTCCGGTGAAAAAGGACGCTTCAGGTAAAGTGACCTTCAATGCAGAAATCAATGAAAAAGTCAAAAAGATTCCCTTCCAGAGGGGCAAATATCATGTGAATGTTTATGATGCATCAATGGAGATCGAACGACCGGGAACCATCATGCCGAATGGTTGGGATGTTATAAAAAAGAAAGCATATCCAAGCACCACGCTCTCAAACATCTGGGATACGAAAAACGAGAAAGAGCTTGAATATGTCGAATTTACGATTCAATGACCCGATTCACTTTTTTTTCGATTCCCCAAACCAATATCTTGGAAATGAGGAATCGAACATTGATATGATACCAGCAATCATACATGCATTCATGCCAATTGCTGCCTGAAGCGATAAGAATTACGTTTCATTTCTTATGAATTGTTAATAACGTATCCTGGAATGCAACATGGAAACGGTAGGAAATGAGCATGTAGCTGGTACGCGAACATACGGAATGTCTATCTGTAAAACTGACGAATCAGTCTATACATAATAAGCAATCATATGCAATGATGATGCCATGCAGTACCGTACTGTTCCGAAAAATGGTGATAATCTTTCAGCTCTTGGTTTTGGGGCTATGAGACTTCCGACAAAACGTGGTCGGATTGATGAAGAGAAAACCTGCCGGCTTATCAGAAATGCAATAGATAACGGGGTGAATTATATTGATACTGCCTTTCCCTATCATGGCGGCGAAAGTGAAAAGGTTCTTGGAAGGGTGCTGAAGGATGGATATCGGGAGAAGGTGCGGATTGCAACAAAACTCCCCCCGTGGAATGTACATACCCGGGAGGATATGGATAAGATTCTTTCAATACAATTGAAACGTCTTCAGACTGATTATATCGATTATTATCTTCTCCATTCGTTAAATGCAGGTATATGGAAAAAGCTACTGGATCTTGCTGTTCTGGATTTTTTGGAAAAGGCAAAAAAATCTGGAAAGATCATCAATATCGGTTTTTCATTTCATGGTGACCGGAAGACGTTCAAAGAAATTATTGATTCATATGACTGGACGTTCTGTCAGATTCAATACAATATTCTGGATGAGGAGAATCAGGCAGGAAAAGAAGGGCTCATATATGCTGCATCCAAAAACATCGCTGTCATCGTGATGGAACCACTCAGAGGAGGCATGCTTGCACAGAACCTGCCAAAAGAAGTCTCCCGGATGTATACTGAGTCTGGTATGAACAGAACAGCGGCAGAATGGGCCCTATCCTGGGTATGGAATCATCCCGAAGTAACCGTGGTGCTGTCAGGATTGAATGATGAACGGCATCTTGCTGAGAATTTGACGACCTGTGAAAAGGCCGTACCTGGTTACCTCAGTTCGGACGATATAAGGACGATAGAAAAGGTAAAAGAAGTATATAAGCGACTGATGAAAGTTCCCTGTACCGGATGTTCATACTGTATGCCCTGTCCTTTTGGTGTAAACATTCCTCAGTGTTTCTACTTCTACAACCAATACCATATGCTTGGCAATAAGATGATAACCCGGGGGTTTTATGGGATGCAACTCATGGGTGGCATGGGGACCTCTGCTCATGCTTCATTGTGCAGGCAATGTGGAAAATGCGTCTCTTCATGTCCTCAGCATATCGATATTCCAGGTAAGATGAAAATGGTTTCAAAAACAATGGATAACTGGTTAACAAAAGGCGTCCTCATTATTGCAAAGCGGATGTTTTCTTCTCAGATTAATGATAAGGATTGATCCCATTGCTTTGGTGTGGTGCGTGGGTTCAGACCGATACCGATGAAATAATCACTGCAGGAATCGAGAAAATATGGGAGTAAACCTGTATTATTGGAATCCCTTCCTGGTCATTATATCGTGGAGATATTGATTTAAAAAATTCTCCAGCGATTTCTGATCTGATCCTTCAGGGTCCGGAATGGCAGACCAGAATGTCTCAAATGAAAATGCATCTCCGAGTGTTTCCCGTGCGAGTGCCTCATATCTGAATATGGTAAGTGCATTCAGATTCGCCTGATGAACCGTTTTATATGTCCCAAATGAATTCGTATCAACCTCTTTTCCTGTTAAGACAGCATTGAGATACGTGATATTTGATCGTATGAGATCCCGGGTAATAATCCCGGAATGCGCTGATACAAAAACCTGTGCAGAGGATGTTATGAGCGATTTCAGCGTCCTTATGTATACATCAATCCGATCATAGTCAATATACGGGATGGGATCCTCAACCAGATCTCCCACATAGATGATATTCCCACTTCGATCAAGACATACCGATGAGTCAATGGTATGTCCTGGAGCATGCATACACTCGATCTCGTCATCGTCCAGACACAGCCGGGAATCAAAGGTAAGATTGGGAAGGAAAATTTTCACCAACCCTCTTGCCCGTGCCTTTTGTCGTAAGAGGTCAAATTCACCCCGTTCCAGCATCCGTTTCCGGCAGGTCGTATGACTGGCAATAATTGAATCAGGAAAGGCACAATTTCCCCAGATATGATCCCAGTCGGAATGGGAGTTAAAGATAAAAAGGTTCTCCGGGTGTGGGACTGATGCAAGAAACCTGGTTACTTCCTGCATTGAATCCGGACCGAGGTGAGTATCACAGAGAATTGTGTATCGCCTGCCGATAATTACCATTACCGAGATATTATCGTCAAAGGTCACTATCCAGGTCCGACCTGACAATCGTCTGGAGGATAATATAGTCATGGTTGTACCTGATCGGTATTTTCAGGAGAAATCCGATAGGAACCAGCCGGGATGAGCATATCAAAAATAACTCCGGATTTGTACATCCCGTGTTCGGTTATGGAGATCCCGGTCAGACTGAGAATCTCCCTGATAAGAAAAAGACCCAGACCGGTATTTTTCCCAAATCCTTTCCTGAAAATTTTACTCTTGTCTTCGTCTGGAATTCCCACCCCGTTGTCGGTATAACGCAGAATGAGATCCGGGCCTCTTTTCTCATATGACAGAGTGATCTCAGTTACCTTCTCTCCGTGACGGATTGAATTTTCAATAAGATTGTATAGAACCTTTTCAAACATGGTATCCGCATATATCTCATAGGGCTCATCAGGCAGAATGACAGATATTCCGGTAAGAAGGGTCTGAATACTCCTATTTTTCATGATTCGTTCAATCCGCTGCCATTCCGGAGGATGAATGCCAAGATCCTGGTACTGACGGGTAAATTCAATCAGAGTCTGAATATCATATCCGGCTTTTTCGATGGTATCCAGCCATGATAACTCCGGATTATGTGTGATTGAATGTCGTAATAGGTCACAATAGGAAATGACTGCCATAACTCTGTTCAAAATATCATGGCGAGTCACACTATTCAGAATTGACAATTGATTATTTGCCTGGGTAATTGCATTCTGGATGCGTTTAATCGTATCAACATCCTGAATGAGAACAAGGATATGTTTCTCCTCTCCAATCCTGATATGGCGATAGTGAAGTATTACAAATCGTTTTTCTCCGCCAGGGAGGGTTAATTCGTAATCCTGAATTTTTTTCTGTTCAACCACTGGAAGTGTAAGGTCAGGATTGAGTGCTGCAAAAAAGGGAAGATCGTGAATGGAAAATGACACCACATCATCTTTTTTCATATTGAAAAACTGTTCAAACCCATAATTGACATCATGTATTATTCCATCCTCAGACAGAATCATGAGCGGGTTAGGGACTTCATGGAAAACAACCGAGAATTTTTCTTCACGCCTGATTATTTCCTGTTCAAGTGCAACCCGCTCTGATATGTCCACAAATGCAGTAAAAATCGCTTTTTCATTCATATATTCGATGATATCTGCAGAGAGGGAAGCATAGACTTTTTCTCCGGTTTTACGGAAAAATGCGACCTCATATCCATGCAGGTGTTCATGAACCGTGAGAGTATCTCGTATCTGTTTCTGATTCTCCTGACCGATAAACTGAAAACTTACAGGTTTTCCTGTTTTTTCTGATGGATCAATTGAGAAGAGTTCTGCTGCTTTTTTGTTTATGACAATAATTGTATTGTCTGAATATTTTGTAATAACAATTGGAAATGGTGCATTTTCAATAAGCAACCGGTAGTTTTCAGCCCCTTTTTGTATCTGGGCGACTGCATTGGCCAGGTCATTCTTCTGCCTTATCTGATAATATCGTATGAGAAATGCACTATCAATGAGTGCCAGGATAAGGAGAAATGTGGTTGATGAAAAGGTAAAGTGCGTTGAAGGATCAGGAATGACTGTAGCAGACCATTGATCAGCCAGCCACCAGTAGGGAAATAGGATGAGTGCAAAGAGGACAGAAATGAGAAATGCACCAATAAGGGGATCTGTCTCTTTTCCTCTATTTTCCTGCATGACATCCAGTCCTTTGAATATGATTTGCCAGAATTTTTATATCGCCTTCTTACATAATTACTATTTTGTGAAACACGAAACATCTGATCGTCATTCAGGGATTTTTATCGGCCCTCATTTTATTATTTACCTCGCTCTTTTCTTTCTGCTGGTCTGTATTAACTCCCTTGGGGCCAAATATTTTGTGTTTTCCTATCCAATTGTTCCCGGAGTCTCTGCTTTTTACCTGATTGTGGCTTTTATGGTCGTCTTTGCTCTCTGGTTTGGGATTTGGGGGGTTCTGGCCGCGTATGCCGGTTGTGTTATCGGGGCAGGAGTACTGAGTGGACTTCCGGCAGATGTCTCTTTGTACTGGTCTTTAGCAGATTTATGGCAGGTTCTTATTCCATTTTTGGCTTTTCGGTTTTTTCATGCCGATCCAGTCCTGAAATCCTGGCGTGATCGCACCATCTTTTTCATATCCGGTGTCGTGTTGAATAACATTGCAGGAGCTCTATGGGGTTCATATACCCTTGTATTTGGGGGGTTCGCTGAGGCAGATCAGGTAACCATGATTATGACCGGGTGGTTTTTTGGTAATGCTGTGGTATGCGGAGTTATTGCCCCGATAATCCTGATGTATGTCACACCCTGGATGAAAAACCATGAGCTCTATATGGGTGAATGATGCATTGGTATTGATTGGCTTTAAACCAGATCAATGCCCATCTATCGGCAGTTTCATATATCGTATCCACGGTATGTTTACAAACTATGATATTATCATATACCATCCGGAATATCCGGAAGGATGAGGTACATATCCTTATTGAATGGGCACGGGATGAGGGATGGAATCCGGGCCTTCATGATGGATTCTGTCATTACCCGGTTGATCCAGCCGGATGGTTTTGTGCAGAACAGAACGGGGAGATCATCGGTACTGGTGTTGCAACAAATTATGATGAAACGTTCTCTTTTGGGGGGTTTTACATCGTAAAAGAGCCGTACCGTCATCATGGTGTCGGGTGGGATATCTTTTCTGCCATGCAGACTCATGCCGGGGAGAGGAATTTTGGTGGGGATGGGGTCTATGAGATGCAGGATAAGTATGCCGCACATGCGGGATTTCATTATGCATACCGGAATATCAGATGGAAGGGGGTTTTGGATGGAAAAGAGCAGCCTGATTTGGTCTCTGCCCATGATATTCCTTTTGATACTCTTCTTGCATATGATACTGCTCACTTTCCGGTAGAGCGGAAGGTATTTCTTGAGAGATGGATTAATCAACCTGAATGTTCAGCCCTTGTGTGGGTAAATCGGGATGAGAAGATATCAGGCTATGGAGTGATTCGGAAGTGCTATGAAGGGTATAAAATCGGGCCATTATTTGCCGACAATCCAGATATTGCTCATACGATATTCAAAGGCCTTGTAGCAACAGTTCCTGGTGAGATTATTTTTTTGGATACCCCTGAACCAAATTCCGCGGCAGTCAGGATGGCTCAGGAGAGTTCCATGGTTGCTGTCTTTGGAACAGCCCGGATGTATACCAAAGCCGCCCCTTTATTACCGCTTCATGAAATCTTCGGTGTCACGACGTTTGAACTTGGATAAAATCAATTTTCTCTCCATTATAATATTTAAATCATTACATTTTGCTCTCACGATAAAATCGTGTAATTCATATTCTGAACAATCCTACCATCTGGGTTCTATTGTATGTATGCAGATCGCAGGTATGTTCAGCTTATAATTATCACAGCAGTATTCCTGTTTATAATGATTGAAGCGGATGCGGAGATGGTTATCTCATCATTTTCTCCAGAAACCGTACCTAATACCAATCAGGTTACGATTACTGTGTATGGGAATGGTTTTCAGACGGAACAGATATGGGGTGTGGATTTGGTGAACTCATCAACAAATTGCATCAGTTGTACGAGCAGTGTAGTGAAATCCCACTCCGAAATGACAGTGAAATTTGAATTAAGCGGTGCAGATCCGGGCCCATATTCCCTCGTCATAAAAACAACCAGGCCGGCGAGATATCAGTCTCCAACTCCCCTCAAAATCGTCTATGGCATAGCTCCGCATGTCACAGGGATAACTCCAGACACCGGTCATCCTGGCGATGCACCATTTTCATTGGTGATTTCAGGGAGCGGGTTTATGCCTGGATGTATAGTAGAGATGGAGGGAAGTGACGGTGAAATATATCCTGCATCTGTCATATCACAACTCTGGGGTTCGATTCATTGCTCATTCACTGGTCGCATGGACAGAGGTGATCGGTACCGGGTGAGGGTACGAAATGTTGATGATCAGGTTTCTCCGGATGAGATGTATTTTGTTGTTACGAATCCTCCTCCCTTGGTTTTCGGAATTCAACCAGATACTGGCAGGAGAGGAGATATGTCAGAAGAGATCCTGATATCCGGGAGAGGGTTTTTGAACGGGTGTCACATTACCCTTATTGATCCGGTAAGCGGTGTGTCGATCATAAATACAAGTCCGACCGTGGTATCAGATAATGGTCAGACGGTGACGGGTGTTTTTGATCTGCGTGGTCTTGTCGCCGGTTCATATCTGGTACTAGTTACCAATCCTGACGGTCAGGAGAGTGGAGATGATGTCCGTTTTGTTGTATCTCCTCCAGCTCCGGTTGTTCACTCAGTCAATCCCGTTTCAGGTCAGATCCGTGATTCCGCTCTTTCGATCTCAGTGATTGGTTCTGATTTTATTGAGGGGTGTGGTATTCATCTTCGCGATGTGGTAAGCGGTGTGTCGATCACGAACACAAGTCCGACCGTGGTATCAGATAATGGTCAGACGGTGACGGGTGTTTTTGATCTCTCTCATGTAACAACCGGGGCATATCAGGTGGTGGTGATAAACCCTGATAAACAGAAATCAAGTGAAGATATCGTTTTTCATGTGATTGATTCCATTCCTTCATCATATGGTATTCATATAGCCGCAGGAAGGGGTGGTCGCACGATCCCACAAGGTATCATTCAGGCCGCGGAGCATTCTGACCTCAGTATCAATATTCTCCCGGATTTTGGATACCTGATTCAGGATGTCTATCTTGATACGACCTCCCAGGGTGTAAAGAATTCTTTGATACTGAGTGATATCGTGGCAAATCACAGTGTTTTCGTTGACTTTTCAAAACGTGATCCGGTTCCACCTCCAGTACCAACTACCATCCCGACTTCTTTTCCGACACCTGTTCCAACAAAAGAACCGGTTGTATGCATGCTCAATGTTTCTGCTGAATATGGAGGTGTCATCCGGCCGAATGGGACAATAAGTGTCCTAAAAGGAACTGATATTGCGTTCCAGATAGAGTCCCTTAAGGGCTTTACTGCTTCCTATATTCAGATCGATAACAAAACCACCCCGGTGAATACATCCTTTATACTACAATCGGTTCAGTCAAATCATACGATCCGGCTCTTCTCTGACAGAATACTCTCACCGTACTGGGCTGCATTTACTATGAATGAAGGTACAGGAAACAACAGTCATGATGTAACATTCTCGTCAGATTATTACCCGGACTCTTTACAGGAAATTTGGAATTATGGCGATGGTTCGGTTACGTATGGAATCCCCATGAATCATTCATATGCAGAGGCCGGGACATATATAATAAGTCATGAAGTTGTATTCAGAAACAGTACCTCACAATGTCATCTGGATATACAAATAGTATAAGACACAGCATCTTCATTTTTTAATTGTTTCCGGAATGTGATGTATTCAGGGTAGGGCGTCATCAGATTATTTATTCTCTGAATATTATTTCAAAGACTTCATAGATGTTTGTGAGTAAAATTTCTGGTTCACATGCGATATGATGAAGCTGAATCAACAACCCATGGAAATATCCTCATGGTTGTTGTCGTTGTTATTATTGCAGCAATACTCCTTGCTTTATTATTCGGATTTCTCACAGTTCTTCAGAATAATGAGTCTCTTGCACCACCATACATTCAGATAATCAGTGTGAATCATGGAACAAAATATGAGAGCCAGATAGCAATCCGGTCATTCGCACATGAAGAGTTGGAAAATGACAAGCTTCGGGCGAAGATATTTGTTAATGATGAAGAATTGCTGGCATGTATCTATACGCTGCATGGGTATAATTTCATTCCGACCCGGCATTATGGAGTAAAAAATATGGGAGGGTCCGGGTGTAGGGGTACATATTTCTCACCGATGGAAAGTATTGTAATTGACCTGAAAAACGGATATATTCATCCTGGTGATGAAGTAACACTGTATATCTATCAGAAATATGATGGAGAAATATTCTGTCCATTGCCTACGAACCTACTAAACAGGAAATACATGGAGCGGTATGTAAAAGAGTATGTCTTTCAGGATATGGATGGGTATCGGTTATACTCAGAACACCGGTATAAGGCGTAATAGGAAACTGTCTAATAAACAGGTTCTGTAAATCATCAAAAACTGTAGTCATCATTGGAGGATTATCAAAATATTATTAGCGTACTCAATCCGTTTTAGACTGCCTAATAGGGAGATTGGATTACTCCTCTCCCCCCTTCCAAGAACAGGACTTGTGACTTTTATCACATCCTGCTCAAGTTCTTCACTACCTGCTTTTGTGGGCGCAATAAAGAAACATGCGAATTGACTTTTGTGCTGAAAGGAAGAATCCAGGTCTTTTCTCAAAATAGTCTAAATCAATAAACCTCACATTCGGCAGATCTAAAATCAAGTGCATCTATCTCAGTTTTGTGATGGCGACCTAAGATCTGTAATACGATTTTACAAAT
>NZ_DAONKG010000032.1:8170-17124 GCF_035406105.1 Methanospirillum sp. | reverse complement strand
ATGATGGCCTATGAAGAGTGGACATACCGGGGAATTTTCACAGAAGATGGCAGATTGTCCGGATATCTTGCCGTTGGGCATGACATCTCCCGGGAAAAGCATCTTGAGGAACAATTACATACCTTCCACGCCAGTTTTGAAGCCCTGGTCAAACAACGGACAAAAGAGATGCGACAGGCAAACCAGGATCTGATGAAGGAGATTGCCCGAAGAGAGCGGATAGAGCGTGAACTTCTTATTATTGAAGCGGCTTTTAACCATGCATCAGACTCAATACTCCTCTTTGAACGATCCGGACGCCTCTGGAGGGCCAATGAAACCAGTTGCAGACTTCTTGGGTATACCAAAGAAGAGATCGCATCGATATCGGTCTTTGATATAAACCAGGAGATTACCCCTGTGATATGGGATGAGATGTGGGAGCAGGCAGAAGATGAACCTGGCATATCACGGGTTATCTCAACTCATGTCCGCAAAGATGGAACCATCATTCCGGTTGAAGTATCACGGACTTTTTTTACCGCAGGTCCGATGACCCTGTTCTGTTCAATAGCACGGGAGATCCGGTAATCAGGAGATTGGATCAATATGGTTAACTGACAGCATAGCTTATTTTAAAGAAACCTGATGATTCGTGTTCTTCTGGTTGATGATGAACCAGACCTCCTTGATCTCGAGCGGCGCATACTCGAACAGAAATTCGGCTTTTCAACAATAACCACTTCATCAGGGAAAGAGGCACTCGGGATCATTCAGAGTCAGTCTGTTGATGCGATCATCTCTGACTATTCCATGCCGCTGATGGATGGTATCACGCTTCTCAGAAAGGTTCGGGAAATTGATAATGCCCTTCCCTTTATCCTCTTTACCATCAAGGAGAAGGAGGATATCGCCATTGAAGCGATGAATTCAGGAGCGAATTTTTATGTGCAGAAAGAAAAACTGCCCCAGGTTGTATTTGCAGAGCTGGCACATAACGTCACAAAAGCGGTTGAACTCTACCGGGCTGAGAGGAACCTGAAGATACAACGCGATCTGGCACTTGCAAATGCCAATGCAAAAAGCCTTGAAGAGACCCTTCTTATCTGCACCCGGGCCATTCTTGATGTCTCCGGGATGGAGGGGGTGGCAATCTACCTCTTTGAAGAGAAAAAACTCAATCTTGCAATGGTTAGCGGATCGTCTGATCATTACACCAGTGATTCTGTCCAGTTCCAACTCGGGCAGATGCTTTATTCGGTTATGCATCAGAAAACTCCGGTGTTCAGGGACGAAGAGGATATCAGGGCAGTCACTCCGGTTCTGGTTGAAAGCGGGGGGATCCGCTCAGATGCCTGTATCACCATGACCCATCATGGCAGGACCGTCGGGGTTGTTCACATTTTTACCTCCGCAAGCCTCACTGCCTATGACCTCTCACAGCAGCGGTTTATCAATGATATTATCGTCCAGGTCTCTGCACACCTGTCAAACCGGCTTGCCGAAGAGGCACTGCGAACCAGTGAGAACCGGATGAAAGCCATGATCCGGAACCTTCCGGGTATGGTATACCAGGGACATATTGACGAAGAACGAACCATGGACTTTGTCAGTGAGGCAGTGTACAACCTTACCGGTTATTATCCCCGCGATATCATGCATAATGCGGTCCGCTCCTGGGGGTCATTCATTCATCCGCAGGACCGGGTCAAAATTCTTGAGGTTATCACCCGGGCGGTTCAAAAGAATGTCAGATTCAGACTGACATACCGGATTATAACCCGGGATAACCAATACCGGTGGGTCTCCGAACAGGGGACTGGTGTACTGGATGCCGAGGGGAATCCTGCCGGTATTGAGGGCATTATCATGGATATTACCAAGCAGAAAACCCTTGATGACCAGGTCAGAATGTTCCATACACGGCTGAAGACCCTCTTTATGCTGATGGCGGCAGGATGCCTCATTTTTAAAAGTGATGGCACAGTGAAAAATACCATCCTCATTGATCTCAATCGTGCTGCCGAGACGATTGAACAAAAAACGAAGAATGAACTGATCGGAACATCATTTCAGCAATTATTCAAGACAGCTGACCCTGATTTGGAGAAAGCACTTGCCGGAATGCTGGAGGATAAGAAATCGCGGACTCTGCAGAAGTGTGCAATCACATATCCCTATGGAATACGATATTTTGATATCTTTCTCAGCAGTTCGCCAGTCGGATATGAACGTACCGATCTTGAGATCTTTCTTATCTACAATGATGTAACAAACCGGGTCCTGACAGATCAGCAGATCATCACCTCACTGCATGAGAAGGAACTCCTGCTTAAGGAAGTTCATCACCGGGTGAAGAATAATCTGCAGATCATTTCAGGAATTTTAAAACTTCAGTCCATGAGAATTCAGGACCCCCGGGCACAGGAGATTATTCAGGAGTGCCGGAATCAGGTCTATAGCATGGCATCCATCCATGAACTCTTATATAACTCAAAAGATCTTGGTAAGATCCAAGTAGAAGAGTATATAAACAAACTGGTTGATCATTTTAAACAGGAATATGAAGGAATATCTGCACGGCTGAACCTCCGGGTGATGGTGGATCCCGACATTTTCCTGGACATTGAGCGATGCATACCGTGTGGACTTATCCTGAATGAGCTGATTATGAATGCCGTCAAGTATGCATTTAAACCCGAAGCGGAAGGTGAGATACGGATTTCATTCACACAGGATGCGTCATCATACCGGATGCAGGTTTCAGATGACGGGAAGGGTCTGCCAAAGGATTTTGATATCAGAAAAAGCCAGTCCCTCGGAATGGAACTGACATCCCAGCTCACCCACCAGTTGCGGGGCAGACTTGAGATAACAAGCGAGAAAGGGACAACATTTACCATAATATTCCCGAAGACAGAAGAGAACAGGATGAAAGTATGACTCAACGACGAATTCTTATCGTCGAAGATGAGGCGGTTACCTCGGTGATGCTGGAAAAAACACTCAAGGAACTGGGGTACGAAGTAGTCGGGAGCGCATTTGACGGGAGGGAGGCTATTGAGCTTGCCAGGGAGAAACGTCCGGACCTTATCCTCATGGATATCCGTATTCAGGGAGATATGGATGGAATAGAGACTGCAAAACAGATTTATCAGCAGTATAATATTCCCAGTATTTACCTGACCGCTCACTCGGATGAAGATACCATCAAACGAGCGGTTGAGTCAGGACCGTTCGGATACCTTATCAAGCCCTTCAAAGAGCGGGAATTGTACAGTAACATCGAGATGGTGGCGCACAAGCATAAACTCTACCGTACCACTGCTGCACGAAGTGAGCCTGAAGAACCGCAACAGGTTCCAGAGCGTCGGGCAGAAGAGAAAAGCCCGTCACCTGCTTCTATGCCTCCACCTTCATCCCAGCGGCCACCGGATTTACGCCTGGGAATTCTTGCCGTGCAGGCAATACCCCATCCCATCATGCTCCTGTCCACGAACGGTTCAATAGCATTTACAAATACGGCGTTTCGGAATTTTTACCGGATGGTTTCAGGGTCATATGATTCTGCCGCAGCAAGTATTGAAGACCTGCCTGAACTCTGTAAAAAAATTTGGATCTCTGGAAAAAACCGGTTTAAGGAGGGGAAAGGATTTTCTATTACCGGGCCAATTCAGGTGAAGGGGACATCCCGCCGGTACCGGGTTGACATGCTCCCGATTGTTGAAAAAGGGGTGCTTCACTTTATTGCTGCTATCATTCTCCCTGGCGAGACTGGCACCGGAACCGGTCCGGGTCTTTCAGATTCATCTGGGAATCTCCTTGAAGAAGTGATCGATGAGGTCAAGGAGATCAGATTCCTTGCATCCTCTGAGGAAACGTACCGGCTTCATCAGATTGCAACCAGAGCAGACAATGTTCTCAAAAACCTTGGGGAGATTAAGAACATCTCATACCCGGGACAAAACGATCGAAAAGGTGCTCAGATACTGACCGGATAGTCATTGAGTATCTGTGCCGGCAGTCGCATCCTGATGTGCCATGAGGACTGGGGATAGTGTTCCTCGAGGATAAGTAGTGAACACCTATCCATTTTTCCAAACTGTTCACGATCAAACCTGGTCTCAGCCGATTTATAAAAGGTCATGATTTTTTTGACCGCATCAGTTGTATCTTCTCCAATGATGATCTTTCCCAGTTTGTCTCCTATCTCAAACGGTATGGATATCTCATACTCATCCATCCAGAGAACGCATTTATCTACTTCAAAGAACTCTTTTCCGATGATGATATAATGAAATTCGATGTCAAGTTCAGGCTCATTCCGACCGGTACGGGCGAGCATATTGTATAAAAAATCAAGAAGGACGCGTTTATTTGAGAGGAGATCTGAAGAGACCGCCTCTTTTGCAAGACGGCGGGCCATGTCAGGAATAATGGTTTCCCGCTCCACCATCATAAGAAACTGCTCCTGTGACCTGATTGTATTGGCCATAACTTTGAGTGTCAGGAATTGCTCCCGAAATGGTGTCCCAACGCTCCGCCCCATGTTTACTGCCATACTACAGAAATTCTTCTTTCATCATGAAAGATATTCGTATTGGATCATAAAACAGGGTATATATTATTAAGGCTGATATATAGCAGCATATAGTTTATTCTATAAGGATCTGTCCGGGATACGTATACAGAGGAACGTATCAGAAAAAAGGGGATACTGTGGATAGTTCAGGACATATCCATCTCATCAAGAAAGGGGAGCAACCCGATGATTCGCGGGATGGCTGCTTCTTTGGACATTTCAACCCTGACAATGGTTATTCCGAGAGGGATTGATTGTAATGCATTATCAAAGGCAGGATTCATCTCACGTTGGATCTCGAGAAAGAGGGGGAGGGGGATGAAGGGGCGTTCATGCTCTGCAAATTTCCCATACTCTGCACAATCCTTCTCATAGGTTGAATGGTATGCAAGATCCGGTTCAAAATACAGGATGATTTCACAGGGTTCCCTGACACATATCTGCTCAAGGGCTCTGATATCGGCAACCATACCTGGAGTAAGACCTGAACAGACGACCGGGAACGCATATTTTTGTTCCGCCATCATCCGACTCCCTGGGTATGGATGGCTTCGATAACCCGTTCCAGGACTTCACGGCGCTTTTTCGATTCCTTTTTCATGTCACGAAGGGCACTGACCATCTCTTCCTGCATCTTCAGACTTCGTTTCTGCAGTTTGATCATCTCCTTCAGATACTCAAGCCCCAGCTCTGACCGGTAAAACATCTCTTTTTGAAAATCACCAAAATGAGGCTCGAAGTGGGTAAATGTTCCTTCGCTTTCTGATTCAGTAAACGACAGCGAATCAACCCGGATGAGTGGTTCATCTTCTGCTTTGAGATCCTCACAAAACCGGGCAAGTCCTTCCTCCTCACCTTCCGCAATAATCCTGACCGAACCGTCAGGAAGATTCTCTGCATACCCGAGAACTCCGTAACGGTTTGCGATCAGTCGTGCAAATCCCCTGAAACCGACCCGTTGCACCCGGCCGGTTACCAGAATTGTGTATCGTTTCTGCATAGGCTGTGATTGTCCTATGCTGAGACGGGAAACGGGTTTAAGATTTCGTTTCCTGATCCATCGGAAAGAGCAGATGGAGATCGATCTCAATCCCGGCAACCGGCTGATCAATATCAAAATTATTAAGCACACCCGGATGAATTTCCCCAAATATGCCTACCTTTCTCCCGTCAACCATCATGTCAACGGCTCTTCCGGGAATAAAGGCAGGATCAGAACTTTCAGCCGGGATATAGGAAACTCCAAGCTCTCTCATCAGGGCATCAGCGGTAGCATACGCCTCAGAAAAGTCAGCCCCCGGATGGGTTGACGCCAGGGCGAGTTTTTGATATGTCTTACACGAAGAGACAACGTCTCCGGTATGGAAGATCCGCTGCGGCAGTTCACGCCGTTTGTTCATCCTGAGCAGATCAAGGAGCAGCGGCAGAAGATCGGTTCTGACCAGTGTTTGCTCCTCAGATATCGGATGCAACACCCAAAGCGCTTCTGGATCAGGCTCCCGCTGCATCCGGGCATACATAACGTCCTCATTGGACAGGGTAAACGGCATGACCTCCAAATACCCAAGCCCGGTGCAGATATCACGGAGTAATGAGGCCAGGGCGATGATCGGATGTTCACATCCGGTTGCAAACGTTGCAGGAAGTTCTGCTTTAAGATGCGCAAAGCCTGCACCGATAGCAACATCCTCATATACATCCCACTCGTGCATGATGTCTGCCCGATAGCAGGGGACTCTGAGTGAGACGGTGTTTTCATCCGTTTTTTCTGCACCATACCGCATCTTTTGCAGAATGGATGCAATCTCTTCGGCAGAAAACGAGGTTCCAAGAAGACGGTTGCAGGATGGAACACTGATGGTACGAAGGACCGGGGAGAGATCAGGCATGCGGACACCGTTTACCAGAACACTCTCACATGTTCCTCCGGCGGTGATGAGCGTTGTACAGAGTACTTTTAGAGCAGTCATGACCGCTCGTTCATCAGTCCCGGTTACATCAAGGAGCAGGTTCTTTGATGCTTCCGTGACCCTTGTCAATTCTCCATTAATAATTGGCGGGAATGAAAGGACATTTCCGTGTGCATCCTCGATAAGTGGCATAAATGGTTTATCCCTGACAATATGAGAGTAATCACGGCCTTTCGGATGTTCCTCCATGATCTCGGCTAGTGTCATCTCACGGTCAAAATCAAGGGGAACAAAAGACCGTGAAAGGGGAGCACCATAATACCGGAACGGGGGCGTTACCTTGTCAAGGTCATGAACCCCGATGGCAACTTTCGCCCGCCCACGTCCAACAACCCAGTGCAGGGCCTCCTGCACCCCCATAAGGCTGATGATGGCTTCGTTACCAAGGCTGATGTTCCTGATGACCGCTGAACCAATATATGGCCTGATTTCTTTTAGGTTTTCATCAACTGAGAATGAGATCGATGAGGGAGTTACCGGATAAACCTCCTCACCAGTCTCAAGTCCAAGAAATCCCCGCATGGCACGGGCGACTCCTTCGGTTGAGTAGAGATCCACCCGTGACGGGAAGAACTCAACATCCACCTGATCATCAAGGATACGCTCGATATCAGATCCGATCATGGGGAGATGATCAATGATGGTCTTGCGGTCCGTTCCACACAGACGCTCAAGGTATGTATAGGGGAGGGAAACAACCGGCATCAGCACCGCCCCCCATGAACGACCGGCATACTCCTGATCCAGTCGATATCACTCTGATAAAGCTCACGAAGGTCAGTCAGACCCATTCGGAGCATGGCAACCCGTGATACACCAAGCCCCCAGGCCAGGACCGGGCAGGTAATTCCCCACGGTGCGGTGACTTCTTCCCGGAAGATACCGGCTCCTCCAAGCTCAACCCAGCCAAGATCCTCAATATATACCTCAGGTTCCACACTGGGTTCAGTGTATGGAAAGTATCCGGGCCTGAACCTGACCGATTCAAATCCCATTCTGCCATAGAACTCTTTCAGGTACCCAAGAAGGTTCCGAAAGTTTACATGCGTATCCATGACAATCCCTTCAAGTTGTTCAAACTCAGGCAGATGCGTGGGATCTATTGCTTCCCTCCGGTACACCCGGCCGATACAGAATGCTTTGACTGGTGGCTCCGGGTGTGTGGCAAGATGCTGGATGGAAAGACTGGTGGTGTGAGTCCGAAGCACGGTTGCTTTTGCCTTTTCCGGATCCCACGTTCCCCCCCATCCGGTTGACGAGGTGTCGCCTCCTGATTCATGCATATCGCGGACTTTCTCCCACCCGTCCGGGAGGTCCTGCTTTCCAGCCAGATGAAAAGTGTCCTGCATCTCCCGTGCCGGATGATCCTGTGGCTGGAACAGGGCATCAAAATTCCAGAATGCTCCCTGGATGATACTGCCATGCAGTTCGGTAAAGCCCATGTCAAGAAGAATCCGTCGCATCTCGTCGATCATCCGCTGATACGGGTGGATCTTGCCTGGCCAGATAGGACGGGGGTGCTTGGTGATGTCATATCGCCGGAGAGAGAGGTCCTTCCATGCACCTGAACTGATCTGATCGGCAGTCAGTGTCCCCGTCTCTTCAGTAAGCGAAATCCCGGCTGACGCTACCCTGCGGCCTTCATCGGTGATGCTGATCGTGTACCGGACTGACTCTTCTTCAGTGGCAAGTCCGCGTTTAAGGAGTTCCTTTTTGATATCCTCTGGGGCATCATTGGGGTTTTTCAGAGAGTTCTCAAGGGGAGACAAAGGCGCCTGCCCGGTTTTTATGACTTTTCCTGCCTCTATCTTCACCCAGCCAAGACGTTTCATCCATCCTAGTCCGATCCTGGCATGAGGGTGGTTATTCAGTTCCGTTATCGGTGCAGATTCACCAAAACTATTATAGAGCTGCCGTTCAGGCAGGCCTTCTGTCAGGTACTGCCTGCCTTCATCGGTCAGGGTCAGTGTTTTTGTAACCGAACGATCCACCCGGGCAAGGCCCTTCTGGGACAGGAGCCCTCCATACTGTATTACTGAATCAGCCGGCCGATCCAGAATTTTCCCTATCTCGTCAGGGGTGGTTGTTCCTCTTTTTTCCAGTTCGAGAAGCAGTCGTTTCTCGTTCAGGGTTAATTGCATTGTCCCTCCATAACGAGTCCTCCAACATGGAGAGAACTTCCTTTCTGAATTTTTGTTTGTGTTATATGGTGCATACCTACATCTCCTGATAACCTAAAGTAACAGTAATCATAAATTACAGGGGCCCGGAACTGTCCAGACCCCTATCTAAAGGAGAGGATTGAATTGAAAAAGAACAGTGAGAATGATCCCATCGTGCTCATGAAAGTCCGTTGTACTGTTACCGGTTATCAGTATTTAAGAGATCGGGAATGAGTGAACGATAACAGAATAACAACAGGG
>NZ_DAONKG010000032.1:0-8160 GCF_035406105.1 Methanospirillum sp. | reverse complement strand
GATGGAACAGGAAAGAACTACTTGAGAATAAACCAATCAATACAGTATATAGGAATCATCCCTTTTCTTTTGACATCATCCTTCTGAGCCGGAGAGAGAATGAGGATCGGGTATCACCTCTATGCAGGGCTGGTACAGGAGTCTGAACGTGAACATGGCTGTGAAACAGAAGAAGATTACGATAAAAGAAGAGATCGTAAAAATTTAACACCGTCTTTCAGACGCTATTTTCTCCGCTGCAACCGCCATCTTCTCCCTGAACTCATCCAGGAATGCCAAAACCCTGGCAGCAGTATCTTTTTTACACTGCCCGCACATGAGTTCACCGGCCATACATTTCCGTCTGATATCAGCGAGTTCTGCATCATCGGATACCATGTGAAACAGATTCAGCAGAAAAACGGGGCACTTATCAGCTTCTCCTCCAAGTTCTTTCTGCTCCTGGAGTGTCATCCGGCCACCGGTCAGGGCTGCCATGATCTTCTTTGTGACCTTCTTATCATCCTCGTAAAACCCAATAATACTCTCCGGAATACTTGATGACATCTTCCCACCGGTCAGACCGGGCATGAACCGGTGAAAGGTTGCCGAAGGGGTGACAAACCCATACCCACCGTGAGATCGCTCAATCGCCCTGACGGTCTTTTTCACCACATCAAGGGGAACATTAGTGATGTCTATATGACCCTCATACCGTTTCGACCCCCGAAAAGCCTTGTGTACTGCTTCCATCGCCTCATCAGGGGCCTCTTTTGACCGAACGCTGACATGGGTGTCCCGATCCTCAACGGTGAACATCCTGAGTTTGTGGGCGATTCCTCGCGTAAGTCTGATATGCGGATCCTGATCAAGTCCAACCGGGACAATGGTTGGTGCCGGATCTGATGTCACCTGCGGATGGAGAATATCTGCCACCTGTGTGAGGACACTCATCGCGTGACCGATGTCAGTATCCGGGGTAAACCCGTAAATCGCCGAGAGCTCTGAAAAGTTTACCTTTGCTGAGGCTTCAAATGCCAGATCCTGGACAACCCGGTTTGAACTCTGCTCATAGGTTTCCCCATGATATCCGAGGGCATACAGGCAGGAGAGGTATTCATTGCCATATTTCCGGCACTGTGCCCAGGAGAGATTGCGGACAGCATGTGCCTCGCGATCAGCTATGCAGATAAATCCCGTTCCTCCCTGCTGTACATGCCAGACCACCTCCTTCATAACCATCAGATGCCCAAGATGCGGGTGACCGGATGGCATAAACCCGGTCATCACATAAAAAGGCTCATGTGTTCTGATTGCATCTGCTATCTGGCGGTAATCGCGGTGTCCGAAGACTATTCCGCGTCTGATAAATTCAGGGACCTCTGGAAGCAGTCCGGTGATGGTCTCAATCCGTTCAATACCAAACTCGGCATGCAGACGCTCAATATCAACAGACTGGTCTGATGCCCATGGGTTCACAACTTCAGTATCCATGATGATTCTAGAGTTTTATTCGTGCAAATTCTGTGAAGACAATGCCCTCATCATGTATACCGGCAAATAACATCTTCTTTTTCACACTGTGAGCCATGCGGACAGACCGGGAGATGCTGTTCATCGGCAGTGTTTCTCCAAGGCCGATCGCTTGAACCAGCATCTCAGAGTGAATTTTCCTTCCTGAGTAAACCCTGAAATGATGACCGAATTTATACCCGGTCTTTGGGATATACTGAAGAGATCGCAGGTGACGATACACCGTAATCTTCTTATCAAGTTCGGGATCTGAATCTCCTATTCGTTCACGGTATTGTTCAGGGGTCAGTAGCTCTTTCCCTTGATAAATCGTAACCAGTTTCTGTTCCATAAGGTAGGCTGCTTCGACGGTTGCGAGCACTATCCTCGACTCATCAAGACGTTTTCCATAAAATGCCTGATCATACCCGCGGTCGGCATCGGCGGTAATGATGGCTGAAATATGTGACAGGATACCCTGTGCCGGCTGCGGTTCAGGGGTCCCCTCAAGTTTGGGAAGTGTCTGGAGTTTGACTTCGTAGTATGTTATCTCAAACTCGTCATCAACAACAGCAAGAATATGTTGTTTTCTCATATTCAGCGTGGTTCTGACCTCCTCCTGGACAACAGAAAAATCAATCAGGTCACGCTCTGAGAGTACCCGCACCATATACTGGGACTCTCCTTTTCCTGGTTTTTCTCCCCGCTTAAATACCCTGAAGTCATGAGGGCCGGTCTGGACCACGTATCCCCGTTCCCTGATATCACGGTACACCAGGAAAGATCTGAACATGTGGGCGTCTTCAGAGAACCTGACCAGAAGCGTGTCAAAATCATATCCGGGAATCTCAATTCTTCCCCGGTACACGAGATAGAGTGCTTCTACCGGAGAGAGCCGAAGCCCGTCCTTTTGTGGTCTGCCAAATCCGCTCTGCTCATAAAGGGCATATCCCTCTGACCCCAGCAGGACTTTATCTTCTTCTATCCGTGCCTTCACGCCTTAAGATTTGGGAGTTCATGAACATAAAACAGCCCCGGATATCCTGCCTGAATGCACCCGATCAGTTTTTTTAAACTACATGATGCTATATATAAATGAAGGGTAATTCGTGAAGAAAGGATTCTTAAAGCAGGGATGAACAGGGAAAACAGACAAAACAGAGAAACGTAACCCGGGATCTGAGGGTGAGAATAGAAAAAAGAATCAGGGGGCGGTATATTCTGCTGTCCGGTGCTGCATACGGCTTATCTCATCCCGAATTGCTGTAACATCGCGAAGCACAATCAAAATCGCTGATATAAGCCCAGCTTGATCCTTCTCAGGAATGAACATGGCATCCATCAGGATCTCCATGCCGTCATACTGGATGGTAAAAAGGTCATGAAGAGGAACACCGGTGATGAACACCGACTTAAACCGATCACAGGACGGAAAGATCTTCCGTATCTCATGAACCTCGCTGATATGTGAGCCAATGATTTTTTCCGGGCTGGTTCCGATTAATCTTCCGAGAGAAGGATTTGCATACAGGATAGTACCAGCACGATTGATGACCAGTATATCATCAAGAAGATGCTCGGCGATACCCCGGAGAAGCGCTCCTTCATCGCGGATTTTTGCTTCATCCTCGCGAAATGAGGTAATATCCCGAATCGATTGTATTGCTCCGGAAAGTTCCCCAGATTCTGAATAATACGGCGTTACTTTCACCCAGTAGATACGGGAGGTCCCGTCCTGCCGGTATGCAATCGTCTCTGCTGTCAGAGCTTCTCCTTCCTGGACAACATTTTTAAAAAATGCAGGTATTGATGGATCATACCGGTTAAATATCAGATCTACGAGAACCGGACGTCTGTATCCATAGATTGCCGGCACAAAAAGATCGATTGATTTTCCGATTGTTTCCTCAGACTGCAGACCAGTCATAACCTCCAGTTGTTTATTCCATAAAATGACCTGCTTGGTATTATCAATGGCAAAGGTGGGATCAGGGAGATGATCAAGTATCCATTTCATCCGCTGCTGTGATCTGACAACCTCTCGTTCCCGATGAATCAGGTCTGTAATATCAAAACCGGCAAGGATCATCGAGGCCCCCTTTTTCCCTTTCCGAAGCCTGATAAGGTTCCATGAATACACCTGATCGGTTAGCCGGTTTTCTAACATGAGTGGAGAATCCCAGTTTGAAAAATCTGTATCACCAGCCCTGACATCATTAATTTTATCTGCAATAAGGGCCCCGTGTTCGTCAATTATTGGAAACAGACTATGTAATAAAGCCGGGTGATCCTGTTCCCCGTCATGCAGATGAGCAATCTCTGATGCATAGTGATTGCAGAATACCACTCGTCCTTCTGTATTTATCTTCAGGATGATCGCCCGAACATTCTGGAGCAGGTCACGGATGGCCCGCTCACGGCTCGATAACTCACGAACCGAATTTTTTGCTTTTTCAAGATTGTTGGTGAGATCTGAATGAATGAGGGAGATCTGGTTTTCATATTCAGATACCAGACTCCGGGCTTTTTCCTTACATGAGATTACTTCTGTCTGATCCTGGGCTATCATTGCAGAACCGGTTTCCCCATTCAGGAGCTGTATTGCAAAAATCCGGTAATGCAGATATCGTTCTGTCTCTTGATCTGAAATGTGAATAATCCCTTCTATCGGTTGCTCCGGAGGATCCAGAAGGGTTTTGATAATATCTTCGGAAAAAATCAGGCTGAGAGAAGAGTATTGTAATGCCTTATCTTTCAGGTCAGCAGGAGCGAGAAAAACCTGAGATCCAAAGGCAGGGTTCACTTCCCGGATCGTTCCATCAGGATTGATGATGAGGATTCCTTCATCCAGAATTGCAAGTATATCAGAACCTGAAACCCGAAATGATGGCCGGTATATCTTCGCAGGTCCAAGTGAACGCCGTTCTGCCCGGCCGGCATGATAGAGAGACTCCAGGTACCGTGCCGCAGTGGTCCGGGTAATCTGCAATGACCGTGATACTGCCTCTATTGTAAGTCCTTCCCGGTGTTGACACAGAAGAGAGTAGACCTGTTCCTCATATGTTCCGGCAGACAAAACCGAACTCCCTTAAACTAAGATAGTTTATCAAAAGAATGGATATAGATTCCGAAGAGGAGAACCTAAGATTAGTACTAGTAGTAATCAAAACAAAGAAAGTATAAATATAAGTACTCCTAATTATATCATAACCTGGTTTTCTTAAACCTTATCTTATTGACTCTATACCTGGACCACAATTGCCCCGGATATTTCCTCCCCCCTTAATCGGGGTTTTAATTGTCGAACACCAGGAGGTGAACATGATGAAAGGGACATACATTACAGATATTACACAGATTCCATATTTTCAGTCCATGCCAGAATGCGAACAGAAAAAACTGCTCACAGTGACCGAGAAGTTCCCATTTCGGGCATCAGAACATTATCTCTCACTCATCGACTGGAATACCCAAACGATCCAATAAAACGGATCATCTTCCCTGACCCGGGTGAGCTGAATGGATCCGGAAGTCCTGATCCGTCTCAGGAGAAAAAATATACTGTCCAGCATGGACTTCAGCATAAATATCCCCAGACTGCCCTTCTGCTCTTATCTGATGTATGTGGAGGGATCTGCAGATTTTGTTTCAGAAAACGCCTCTTTATGGATTGTGAGCGTCAGACCATCAGGGACTATGCACCAGCCCTTGGCTATGTCAGGGACCATCCTGAAGTAACCGATGTTCTTCTCTCTGGTGGAGATCCGTTCATTCTTGCAACTTCCCGTCTCAAGCAGGTGATCCGGGAAATCAGGGAGATTGACCATGTCGGGATTATACGAATAGGGACAAAGATGCTGGCCTATAATCCCTATAGGATCACCGAAGATCCTGATCTCATCGATCTTATCAGGGGGGCTTCAGGCGGAGAGAAGAAGATCTATGTCATGGCTCATTTCAATCACCCGAATGAGATCTCTTCAGAATCGGTCAGGGCAATAGGAATGCTTCAGCAGGCTGGTGCAATAATCGTGAATCAGACGCCGATCATAGAGGGCGTGAACAATAATGCAGTTGTCCTGGCAGATCTCTTTAAAAAATTATCTTTTGTGGGAGTATCACCCTATTATGTCTTCCAGTGCCGTCCGACCATCGGGAATTATATCTATTCCGTTCCGGTTGAAGAGTCGTTCTGGACTTTGCAAAAGGCATTTAAAAGATGTTCTGAACTTGCCAAACGGGCCAGATTTATCATGTCACATAGCACCGGCAAGATAGAGGTTGTCGGTATGAATAACCATAATATCTTCATGAGGTATCATCAGGCAGCCGATCCTGAAAATTATGAAAAGTTTATGATCTCCTGCTCAAATGCCCATGCACGGTGGTTTGATGATTATGAACCGTTTACGCCAGGGACCGGACCGATCAGGGAGTGGCTGTTTGACCATGATCCTGCTGCCTATAGCGGGACCGCAACCTACTAAGTCTTTTTTGATTCCTATCAAGGGAGCAGATCAGGATCGTTTGATTAGAAAATTATTCCACTTCTGAAGAGATACTTCAGAATATTATGATCTATTATGACATTTGTGAAATCAATACCAGCATCAGACCCGCAACCCCCGGAACATACTCATGCCAGATGGAAAGACTGGAAATGGCAGGTTGGACATAGTATTACCGATCTATCCACCCTGGAACAGATGCTTGACTTAAAAATCTCCGCATCTGAACGGGAAGAGATGCATAAGACATGTGATCTCTTTCCCATGTCTATCACCCCCTATTATCTGTCTCTGATAGACACTGATGATCCATTTCATGATCCAATTTTCAAACAGGCAGTCCCTTCTGTCGGAGAACTCATCATTGAGGATTATGATATCCATGATCCATTGGCAGAAGATGAAGACAGTCCCTGCCCTCTCATCACACACCGGTATCCGGACAGGATCCTCTTTCTTATCAGTAACACCTGTGCCATGTACTGCAGACATTGCACACGAAAGAGAAAAGTAGGTCAGGTATCGTCAATACCCCTGGAAGAGGAACTGGATGCAGCCTTTTCATATATTAAGGCCCATCCTGAGATCCGTGACGTCCTGTTATCAGGAGGAGATCCACTGATGCTTTCAGACCATCAGCTGGACATGATCTTAAGCAGGTTACGGAAAATACCTCATATTGAGATTATCAGAATTGGTTCCCGGGTTCCCGTTGTTCTTCCTTTCCGGATAACTGATAATCTTGTTTCAATTCTCAAAAAATATCACCCGCTCTGGCTGAATACTCATTTTAACCATCCAAAGGAATTTACGGATGATTCACGTGCTGCTCTTGCGAAACTTGCTGATGCCGGCATTCCACTTGGAAACCAGTCTGTTCTTCTGGCAGGTGTGAATGATTGTCCGGTTATCATAAGAAAACTGGTGCATGAACTTGTGAAAAACCGGGTCAGACCATATTACCTGTTCCAGTGTGATCTTGCCGAGGGGCTTGCTCATTTCAGAATCCCGGTGGGAAAAGGAATAGAGATAATTGAAAGCCTGATCGGCCATACTTTAGGTCTTGCAGTTCCCACGTATGTAATAGATGCTCCCGGAGGAGGAGGAAAGATCCCGGTTATGCCCTATTACCTGGTATCATGGTCTTCAAATAAGGTAGTTCTTCGGAACTACGAGGGTATGTTTACCACATACCAGGAACCTGATTCGTACCAGGGAGTGACCTGTGATCTCCAATGTAAAGCATGTATTCTTCAGCATTCAATCGATCAGGATACCGCAGGAAAAAGAGCACAGGGCATTGAAGCATTATTGTCAGATTATGAGAATGAAATCACCATCCTGCCAGTAGATCTGGATAGGGTTACACGGAGAACAGATGGAGACTGATCTTATAGTTCCTATTGGCAAAAGCCTAATTCAACATGGGTATTTCAATAACCGCATATACCTCATACATTTCCATCCAGATGATGTGGAAGCAATCATGAAGCGGATTAATTATCTGCAACTCGTTTTCTCATATGGAAAAATTATCCTGAAAATCCCACGATCATTTTTAAGAGATTTCCAGACTCCGGATTCACGGGTTGAGGCTACTATCCGAGGTTATTATCAGGGGAGAGAAGATGCTCTTTTTTTATCCAGGTTTTATGATCATAACCGGGCAGAAGAAGATGCATATGGTATTATCCAAAAAAATCTGACATCATGCCAAAGTCAGCATCTGCCCTCCATTCAAAAAAATTCTTCAGCAGAGGATTTTCTCATACGAAAAGCTGAAGTATCTGATATTCCTGACATGTGTTCCTTGTACAGGAACGTGTTTGAGACATACCCCTTTCCCATTCATGAACCATATTATCTGAAAAAGATCATGAGCTCCGGGGTTCCATTCTTTATTGCGGAAACCGCTGAAAAAATAATTGCTGCAGGTTCTTGTGAGACAGATACCCATGCTTCCGCTGTTGAAATGAGTGATATTGCCGTAGATCCAAAATTCCGGGGGAAGGGTATTTCTAAAAGAATACTCTCGCAGATGGAGACCTATATGAAAGAGAATCAGGTGAAAACCGCATTTACCATCTGCAGAGCGGGACCACTTCAGATAAACCGGTGTTTTCAGGATTCGGGTATCAGTTTGGGGGGACGCTCATTAAGA
>NZ_DAONKG010000031.1:0-17304 GCF_035406105.1 Methanospirillum sp. | reverse complement strand
CACCTTTGGTGTCTGACACCGGAAACAATCGCTCATCAAACCACCTGACCTGATCCCGCTCCTGGATAGAGAAAAGTGTCCGGTATGGCTCACCCCTGCTGCAGACGTACCGTGCTGCCTCCTGAATCAGGGGTTTTGCATGCTTGTCACAGATATTCAACCGGTTCTCACCGATAAAGGATTGTGGATCCCTGTCAAACGCCTGACCAAACCGCGGGTTTACATAGGTAAACACCAGCTCAGGTGTCATGACAAACACCCGTTCATCGGTCTCTGCTGCTAGGGCATGAAAAAGAGCATAATACCGCCTTTTACTCTCTTCTGCCTCTTTCCAGTCATGGACATCTTCTATGACAAAATAATGGCCCCCCGCCCCGTCATACATGACAACATCTGCCACTGTCAGCCATACAAACCGCTTCTTCTCTGATCTGATGAGTTCAAGTTCGGATGCAAAAACAGGCGGGCGATCCGGAGAGAGTATTCTTACCTTTAGATCCTGTTTTAATCCCTGTATTGTCAGAAGATCCAGAATATTCCGTCCTTTCAGATGGGAGAGATCGGTCTCGAGAAAGTCCGCGGCAGACAGATTTGCATTCTGGATGAGGTACCGATCATCAGTCTGGATAACTGCTGGTGAGAGGTAGTTGAGCAGGGTTGTAACCGGGATGCGTTTCGATAAAAAAAATATTTTCGCTTTCCCAACCGTTCGTACATCCACTATTCCGGACAGGAACATCATTTCAATATATTTTCCAATGGTGTTCCGCGACATGGACAGACCGTTTGAAATTTCAGATATGGTCAATCCATCAGGATTTTCCTGTAAAAAATCAGATATCCGGGATATGTAATAGTGGGTATTGTCCATCGATGGAATGAGATTGTGTACGTCCACGTAAATAGGTAGTGGTCTCCTCCTCCATACCTGTATAAACAGAAACCCTGCAGTATTATGGATCTCTTCCAAAGCCTGCTGGTATGAGGGTCCGGCTCCTATGTTCGTGAGTAGTTATACTGCGGTTAATGAATTTCCGGTCCTGATGGTTCCTCTACATATTTTTCAGGGCTATGAGATTTCTGACACCACTCAGGCGCCAGACCAGTGAGCGCTCCTCCTTACAGATGGACTCTGGTGGATCCTGCGGTGAATGACCAAGGGCTGCAAGGATATTGTTTGAAAGATTCTGCTCCCGGATCAGATTTACAAACCGCTCTCTTGTAAGTTTCTTCTCGATTGAGTCTGTGACTTCCTCAAGGTATCCCTGCAACGTGACAAACATGTAACAGGAGAGATCCTTTGTGTATTTATCAATCTCCACCGAGACATAGGGGGATTTTCTAAAGTACTCAATCTTCTTTCCATATTTTGTTGAGAGGAAATAGAGATGATGTCCGTCATACACATACAGGAACGGTGCGATGTAGGGATATTTCTCCCCCGAAAATGCGATCCTGGCCATAAACCGGTTATGAATCAGTGCATCATACTCTTTTTTCTCCATCCGGGGGATTTTCACGATCTCCATGATACCTAAAACAAGATGAACGTTCCATCACATAAATCATGCAGAGCTGCATCGTGATCGAAAACTCTCATATACTATACTCTTTTATGAAATGAAAAAACGAGGACTTTTCTTTTTGGATGAGAAACTACTTTATTGAATCCGTCTCACCCACAATGGAATCTTTGCGTACAATAAGAATGGAAATACCTATGACCCGATGGCATAGCATGGTTTTGGCAATCTCTCTCTTCCTGGCTGTAACTCTTGTTCTCTGTCCTGTTGTGACTGCGGAGACGATGCAGGATGCAACGGTGTGGATAAACAAGGGAAAAGACGCCTTTCAAAAGAAGGACTATGTAAGCGCGATCGCTGCATATGACCAGGCCCTTCTTCTTGACGAGTATTATACGGAAGGATGGAAATTGCGTGGCGATGCGATGATGGAACTGAAGCGGTATGCAGAGGCTGCCGAGTCATATGATCGTGCAATCAGCATTGACAAGACCAATGCAGATCTGCTCGGGAAAAAAGGGCGTGCCATCTATGAACTGGGCAATTATCAGGATGCGCTTGATATTTATATCCGTGCGGTCTCACTTAATCCGTACATTTTTCAGAATCAGGACGGGTACGGAGATGTACTTGCGGCACTGAACCGGTTTACCGAAGCAGATTATGCATACACTGCTGCGTTGAAGATCGATCCAAAAAATAATGCAACCTGGAATAAGAAAGGAGAGGTTCTGGCAAAGATGTACCGCAATGAAGAGGCAATTGCTGCATTTAACCAGTCACTCCAGATATATCCTGACTCGGCTGAAGTATGGAATAATCTTGGGAGTGTCTATTTCACCATGGGTAATCTTAATAAAGCACTGACGGCCTTTGAAAAGGCCATATCCCTTGATGATAGTTATATCCCCCAGAAATACAGTGATACCGTAAGCAGGCTTGCAAAAGCAGATCCTCAGTCACGCAAAACCAGTACCAATGAAGAGATCGAGATCCCGGTTGCAAATACACCCTTTGTCCTTCCTCCGGCAATTTTTGTCCTCAATTATATCATGATTGGGATTGGAATCGTAACCATCATTCTGCTTGGCATTATGGGAATGATGAGGACTCGTTCAAAAAAGAGATCCCAGGGGTAATAGTTCAGGAGTTTCTGATAAGAATATCCTGAATCACTTTTTTCCTATCAATCGTTCGTTCTTCCCTCTTTTCCGGGAGCGATGGCCGCTCAGTCTTATAAAATATGCCGAGCGGAATCGGGCCGTGATCGGAATAGTTCCATTGCTGGCCGGTCCGGCAGGCCACATCAAACTGTGAGACATTTGCTTCAGAGGTCTCGTATACGTGCTCATCGTAAAAGGAAGTCATATTAAAGAAGGTTGCACAGATCTGGAGCACATCGATATGGGCAAACCCTCGATGAAGGATTGCTTCATGGAAGATCCGTTTGAGAAGGGGAATGTTTCGTGAGTACGCCCTGGCCACAAATGAAGCACCAGATCCCAGCATCACTTCAATAATGTTGAGTGGATACTCATGGATTCCACCCGGTGTGGAGCGCCCCCGGTATCCATAGGGGGACGTCGGGGTATACTGTCCGGTTGTAAGGCCATATACGCGGTTATTATGACAAATAACTGTTATATCGATATTTCGTTTTGCTGCATGAATCAGGTGGTCAAGCCCTTCAGCATAGAGATCCCCGTCCCCTGCAAAACAGACGACCTTCAGGTCAGGATTGGCCATCTTTATCCCGGTCGCAACCGGAATTGTCCTCCCGTGCAGGGAGTAAAAACTATTGAGACTGAAGTAATCAGCAATCTTTGCATGGCATCCAATACCTGATACCAGGACGAATCTCTCTTTTGGTATCCCCTCTTTCTCAAACTCCTCAATAACATACCGGAATGCATGCTGAATTGCAAAATTGCCACATCCCGGGCACCAGGTATTCTTAGCGTCAGACACAATCGTTCCGTTCGGACTCATAATACCCTCCGGATCCGGTTTTCCAGTTCCTCAACCGTTGAAGGTCTCCCATCATATCGTCGAATACATTCATTCGGCACAATCCCGTGCTGCCGGAGAATAGTATCAATCTGTCCTGTTGCACTCTCTTCCACAACGATCACCCGTGTTACGCCCTCCAGTGCTGCGGTCATGGTATTTATGGGAAATGGTTCGAGAATCCGTGGAAAAACAGCACGGAATGAATGCATCTTTGTAACCTCCGTCACCTGTCCCCGCACCGACCCCCATGCAATCACACAGACTGGTGCTTTTTTATCTCCTTCAATGAGAACACTCTCCGACTGGTCAATATACTCGAGCAGGGCCATCGCCTTCCGTTTTCTTTTATCTGCCATCGTTGTAGTGAGGTGGGGATCTTCAGTCGTGATCCCTTTAAAATCATGGGTGTAACTGTTTACCTTCACGATTTCGCCTGGATGCGGCGGAGACAGGAGGGGAGAAATACCATCAGGCATGTCCTCATACCGATGATAAGGGAATGCCGGGGCAGAAACCCGGTGTGGCGGCAGATCCGGCAGGAGGGACGGACCTGTGAATAGACCCTCCGAGAATGACTTATCTGTTACAATAAAGGCAGGAATCTGAAATTTCCACGCAATCCTGACCGCTTCGGCCGCAAGGAAGAGTGCCTCATAGGGGGTAGCCGGAGCTGCTATCCACCGGGGAAACTCTCCCTGTCCGGCATGACGAATGAACAGCAGATCTGACTGGGCAGTATAGGTAGGAAGTCCGGTTGAGGGTCCGGTTCGTTGTGAGACGACAATTACGATGGGAATCTCCGCCTGACCAGCAAGAGAAACCCCCTCGGTCATCAGACAAAATCCTCCTCCTGACGTACCGACTGCAGCCTTTTTTCCAGCATATGAAAAACCAAGAGCCATGAGGATGACCGCTATCTCACTCTCCGGGTGATATACCTGTATCCCGGTCTCTTCTGCAATGGAGGCAAGAAAATGGAGTATTCCTGAAGACGGTGTCATCGGGTATGCAATATAGGCATCAAGCCCGCCTGCCAGAAGACCAATCCCTATCCATTCATTTCCAGACAGGAAGGGTTTTGAATCACCTCCCGGGAGTTTCAGGGTTTTTCCTGGTGTGAGGACATCCCAGGCAGCCCTGGCAATCTCAATATTTTTTTCGATCTTTTTGGGTATTTTTCTCTGAAGTACCGGCTCCACCTTCTCCCAGGGTACGCCGAGATATCGGAACAGGGCACTGATCATTGCAGTATTTCCCATGATCGGTTCGCCCTGACGGGTGCTGATAATCTGACCGAGAGAAATTCCCTGACCGTGTGCTCGTACCCGGTCAGCATCAAAGATCACGATCCCGTCATCTGATAACCGTCCTTTATGCAAATCCGCCGTCTGCTGATCAAATGCGATAATGACATCAGCACCGGATCGAAATGCCGTTACCGGAGTCTCTGCAGCACGGATAATGCAGAAATTATGCCCGCCCCGAATGAGTGACGGATAATCGACATACTGATATACATGATACCCGAGTGATGAAAAGACCGAACCGATAACCTGACCGGCCTGGGAGATACCATCTCCTGCTTTTCCTCCGATAAGAACTGAGTATTCTGCCACGGTTGCTGCCTCTCTGTGGGAGATGTGCTCTGTCCGGTAATGAACATTGTCACCGCCATAAGCCCTCCCTTCAGGGGCAGTGGCAACCGGAGCAGAACATATAGAGGTTTTACATGGAGCATAGAGATTATGTATGGTATATGGATTTTTGCCCCTGTATCAGAGCAGGCGCAATACCTTTATGTAGTATCGGATCCTCGTGATAAGTATGCGCGTTTTATCCCTCTCTGGAAGCCAGCTCAAAAAGGGGAATACCAGCCAGCTCATCGAATCTCTGAACGAGCAGATAAAAAAGTCAGGAATTGGAGATCTGAAGGTGAAATCGATCTCTCTCTCCGGTGTACGGATTGGTCCATGCAGGGAATGCAGAAAATGCATGGAGACCGGCTCCTGTGTAGTGAAAGATGATTTTCATTCAATCGCCCGCAAGATGCTCAAAAGTGATCTGATCATTATTGGTTCACCGGTGTATTTTCATGATGTCTCAGGTCAGGTCAAAAACCTCATGGACAGAACCTACTCTCTCTGGCATGACCGGCAGCTGAAAGGAAAAAAGATCATTCCGGTTGCGGTAAGTGCTGTTTCAGGGGAGGAACGAACGCTAGAGACGATTCGGATCTGGGCACAGGCTCATGAAATGAAGATTTTCAGATCGGTATCAGGTCATGGATATAAAAAGGGTGAGGTATTACAGGACAAAAAGGCACAGGATGCAATAGAATCCGCAGTCAGGGATCTCATTGGAGAGATGCAGTCAGCAGACTGAATAGTTCTCATTCCTCCCTGATGGTCTGATCAATCTCCAGTCTGGTTCTGAAGGTTCGAAAGAATGCATCCTTTTCCGATTCAACCGCCCAGATCTCCAGTGAGCAGTCGGTTATTGATGAGACTGATAAAACAATATAATCCTTTTTTCGGATAAATTCAGCCTTTTGTACTCGTCTGTCATGACTTCGGTCAAGATTTTCGGCAAGCCTGAGCAGCAGGGACAGCACCCGGATCATTCTCCGTTCATCCCTTCCCAGATCCTGAAATGGAGTATCACGCGTCCGGGGCAGTTTTTTCCGGTGATACCGTGCAATCAGTCCTATCATAAGGACTTCATGCTGGTTAAACCCGAGAAGAGGGACCTCAGTAATCAGATAAAACGAATGCTGGTGATGGTTGGAAAATGAGATGAACTGACCGACATCATGAAGGTATGCTGCATATGAAAGCAGTTCCTGCGCCTCTTCATCGAATGTGAAAAGCCCTGCCTGAACACCGGTATGATACAGCGAAAGAGCAAGCTTCATGATGTGGGATGCATGAAGCTCGTCGATATGGCAGAGCCGGCCCAGATGCCTGACAGAACGTTCCCGTATGGAAACAGGTTCCGCATGGGGGAATCCTGGAATCCGGGCAATATAATCTACCAGCAGCCCGTCCCGTAACGATCGGGATGATACAAACACCCCTTTCATCCGGCTAGCTTTTAATATCTCATGAAGAATCACCGCTCCTGCTATGATAATGTCTGCCCGGTCAGAATTCAGACCCTGCACTTCCCGTCGTATCGACAGGGGAAGATTTGAGAGGTACCATATCAGCATATCAAGTTCCTCAATGCTGAGATAACCGGGACTATGGGTCTGAGCACATGGCTTATACGATGCTGCCACCGCTTCAAGGGAAAGAATGGTTCCAGAACTCCCATAGGCCGTCGTAATATTCCAAGTCGTAATATGCCGCGCAATATGAACAATCTGATGCTCAATATGTCGTCTGAGTGCGAGAAGGACCCGCTGAGAGACCCGGCCGTCCTTTTCAGTCTGTACAAACATTCCGGTGGTTCTGATTGCTCCAAGTTTCAGGCTTCGCAGAAAAAAGGGTTCATGCTGGTCTCCGACGATGATCTCAGTCGATCCCCCGCCAATGTCAATAAAGAGTGCCGTTTCACCTTTCAGATCGATACCGCTTGATACACCAAGCCAAATCAGTCTCGCCTCCTCCGCACCTGATATGATATGAATCCGGACTCCCGTCTGTTCTTCAATCCGATTGCAGAGGTCCTCGCCGTTTGATGCTTCCCGCGTTGCAGATGTGGCAACTGCTACAAACTCCTCTGCCCCCCTGCTCCGGGCAAGATCAATAAGTCTGCAGATAACACCGGTTGCACGTTCCATGGCCGCTTCAGTCAGTTTATTTTCAAGGTATTCACCCTCTCCCAGTCTGATTACCTCCTTCTGCTGGGTCACAAGGGTATACGATCCGTTCGGATTGAGCCTGACTACAAGAAGACGGACGGAGTTGGTTCCAAGATCGATAAATCCGATAATCCTTGGATTCTTCAGGTGCATGAAAGACATATCCTGCGACTGGTGATTTTTTGCAGCAGTCTGCTTTTTTCCGTGAACACGAATGAATCAATACGAAGGGGAGAGATACAGGAACAGGAGAGGATAATCTCCGTGGCTGTGATCGTGCAGGTCACGGTCCTGACCTGATTCTGATGGGCACGGTCAAGTGCATCCGCGATCCGGAGGATGCCTGAGCTCCAGCAGACAACATGTTGTGCCTCCCCGTTTAATTCACGAAAGACAGCATGGCCGGCTCTTGGTAGTGATTTCCGGTGATATCGTGCAATTAAGGCGATCATCATCCGTTCTTTGCCTGAAAGGTTCATCCGGGTATCCTTTAGAATAATATCCCGTGATGCTTTGTGATGAGGTGTATCAGGGACACTCCATCCGATATCATGGAGAAGTGCAGCTGCCTGTAAGAGATCCCGGACATCAGAAGGCAGCCTATGAAGCGGTGAAAGACCGTCAAACATCATTCCTGACAGATGGCATACCTGCTTTGCATGTGCAGGATCCGGATCCAGCCGGTTTGTATAATCGAGAATGACCGGCCAGACTTCAGCATTCATCAGGGAGCATCCTCCGGTTCTGATACAATATCCAATGGTCTGCCCTCTGATACGATCCTCGCAAATGAATCAGGGAGGTGGCGGTTTCGTAATGCTTCAATTGCTTTTGAGAAATCATAAGGGACTCTGATATGCACCACTGAGAGGGGATCCAGCGTCAGCAGGGCATAGCAGGCACGCGGATCGCCATCCTCCGTCCTTCCGACACTCCCGCAGTTTACAAACAGGGTCCCATTAGCACTCCTGATGGATGGAAGATGGGAATGGCCGGTTACAATAATATCAACCCTGGTTTTCTCTGCAATCTCATGAAGCCTGGATTCTGGTGTCTCGTGAACAAGGTATTCGGTAAGGGAATCAGGACTTCCATGCGTGACCAGAATGGACGTACCTTTCACCCGAAGTCTGATCTCACGCGGAAGTCCGGCAAGATATGCCCGGTTCTCCCGGGAAAGATGATGATATGCAAACCTCATTGCAATCTGCTTATCCCGCGAACGTGGCCGGCCGGTCTTCCATTTTTTTGAGAGAACCGCCTGGTCATAATTCCCGATGACCGAGAGCACATGGGAAGAACGAAGAAGTGATACCACTTCGTCAGGAAAAGCACCATATCCGATGCTGTCTCCGGCATTCAGGACAGCAGTCGCACCTTTCTGCCTGGCATCCTCAAGTACTGCCTCAAGAGCCGGGAGATTTGCATGAACATCTGATAGAAGGGCGATGGTGACCGGCCCGTCCCGACACAATTGCGCACCCTCCTGGAATGAACTATGAACCGGAGCAGATACCTTCTCCATGAGCTGGTCCCAGAATCCTTCCTGTTTTAGTGCATTCCAAAGGGTATTCAGTTCAGAGAACAGTTTATCTCTTTTCCGTCTCCGGTTTTCAAGCAGCAGATCCAGACCATGCCTGATGATTTTGAAGAAGTCTGTATTGCCAAAATACCGGATGGCCCTTTTTTCCTCCTCATGTATCCATACCGGTATTTGTTCAATCCAGACATCACAGTCATGCATGTCTCCAAGGATATCCTGAAGTGCCTTAAAGGTCTTAATCTCCGATTTTAATCCACATTCAAAGAGATCTCCAAACGCTTCAAGCGTATACCGGAGCCTTTTTGCAGCAATCCGCATCTCATGGTGACGGTGGATCATATCAGGTTCCATCAGCCATGGTTCAAACCAGAAAAGGTCAGCGATGGCGGTCATCGTACTGATACATGCCTGCTGATATGAGAAGCGGGAAATACCACCTCCATCTTCAATGTCAGCCCTGACCTTCAGTTCATGCAGATATGTTGTCATTGATTCGAGAACAGATGTCTCATCCAGCTGATCAACTGCCTTGACAAGATCTGGCTGGATCTGCAGGCGCCTGGTTTTTAATCGGTGGAGCAGACATTCAAGCCCCGGTCTGTGAATATCAAATGAACAGGTGCAGGAAAGAAGGCCCTCCCTATCTGCCGTATCAGGAGGTACAACATCACCAGATGGTCTTTGCGAGAAGAGCGGATGATTTCGATCTATCAGCCCCAATACATCCTCTTCGGTCTGGTGCGTATAAAAAAAGAGTTCTCCCGAGCAGGAGTCGTGAATTTCTTTTAATATAAACGAATTAATAAAATCGATCTGAACATCCAGATCACGTGCCTCCCCCAGGGATGACGTAATCCCTCTGATTGTGCGTCTCCATTTTTTCACATTTTTTTGTGGAATACAGGGAGAAAAGATGGAAAGACATGCCCTGAGCCGGCGGGTTGCAACTCTCGCCCGATGCACATATTCGATATCATCTGCCGTTCTGACTCCGTTCAGTTCCTGCTCTAATGATCGGATGAGAGGAAGCATTGTTTCGGCAGTATACCGCGAAAAACCAGGGTCATCTGCAGGTGTGCAATTCCATCCCATATTGTTACTCCCAGGCAGGTAACTATCGGCTGTCTGGTATGTATGGTATATGGGACGGCCTATTTGACTTCTTTGATCCTGCTCCCTGCCATCTGGTATGATCCAAAATCCGGGCTTATTTGTTATTTTTCAAACTCAAAACGGCAGCAGTAGTCGGCAGCAGTCTCACCAGTACCCGTCTTTTTTTTCTTTTGAAAGATTATTGCTGAAAAAACGGCTTTTATGACCATAGCAATGGAGAAGATACAGATACCAAGCACCACCCACATAAGAAGCGAGACATGATCTGAAATAACCGGAATATTCCCGATCAGGTATCCGCCGCCCACAAATCCACCAGTCCAGAGAAGTGCTCCGGTGACATTATAAAACAGGAACCACCGGTAGTTCATCTTTCCGACACCAGAAAGAAACGGGGCAAATGTTCTGACGATGGGCACAAACCGTGCGATAACAATGGTTATCCCCCCATAGGTCTCGAAGTACTGATGAGTTTTTTCCAGCCATTCCTTGTGAACGAATGCGGACAGACGCCCCTCTATGATCTTACATCCGGCATATCGTCCGATCCAGTAATTTGCTGTATCTCCGGTGATCGCTGCCAGCCCGATGATGAGAATGAGAACCCAGATGTTGAGCACTCCGGTTCCGGCAAGAGCACCGGATACAAAAAGGAGTGAATCGCCAGGGAGGAATGGTGTTACGACAAGACCGGTTTCACAGAAGATAATAAGAAAAAGGACGGCATATATAAGCAGGCCTAATTCTCCGGCCATCTGCTCAAGCGATGAATCAATATGGAGAATCAGATTGATAAGGGCAATATCCATGTCTTCGGACATGTTCCCCTTCTGGAGCAATAGGGTTTCCCATTTGTTCTTATTTGCCTTTTTTCTGAGCAACGATGCAGCCGGTCATTCGGAATTCTTATGACGAATCCGGGTCACTATCCGGACTATTCAGGAAGAGACCATGATGACGGTGCAAATATTTCAGGATCTTGGTGGACTCATGCCATCGTTGATCCAGCTGGTCTATCATCTGATCGATCTCTCTGACCTGGGCAAGTATCAGTTCAGCCCTCTCACCAAGAGCCAGCTCTGCCTGACCGGCAATCACCGTAAGAGGATTTCTGACCCCGTCATTTAATATTGCGAGCTCTGCCAGGTTTTTCTGGATCTGCATGAGGGCTTCCTCCTTCTGTGATTCGATTAGTTTTTTTTCAGAAATATCAATAAAGGTCCACAGGGATCTGACGCCGATGTCAAAGCCACCGATCAGCATCTTTCCTGACATAATAACCGGTATCTCTCTGCCGGTTTTATGGATAATAATCAGCTCAGACTCGTAGACCGAACCATGCTCTGCAATATCATGGAGAAAGGACTGGTAATCTTTCATACTTTTCTCCGGAATACAGGTCATGAACGTCCGGCCGATTACCTCATCCCTGGTATATCCGAAAAGTCGTGTCCAGGCTTCATTCACCTCAAGTATCTTCCCGTTTTTATCCAAAGACTGATACGGGATCGGGGCCTGCTCAAAAAGAAGACGAAAACGCTCCTCACTCTCGCGAAGTGCGTTCTCTGCGCTTTTTTTGGCAGTAATGTCCCGAAAACTCCATACTTTTCCTACAATCTCACCATCAATCATCTGTGGCTGTGAGTATCGTTCATAAATCTTCCCATCTCGCAGTTCGATAATATCAATACCTGGTATGAGCCCCTCCCGCATCTGATAATCAGTCCGGTTGAAAAAATTATTTGGATTGATGATCTGGGGGAGAATGTGGCTAAGAATTGCTGAATAATCACCTGCTTGAATGAGATGATAGGGAATATCCCACATCTGGACAAACTTTCTGTTCCAGGCACAAATCCTGCCTTCGCTGTCAACAACCAGGATCCCGTCTGCGGTGGATTCAAGGGTTGAACGAAGAAGAGCCGTGGTCTCCTTTACCCGCTTTTCAGCATAATACTTCTGGATGGCAAGGTTCACCTTTGAATAGAGATCGGCAAACTCCCTGCCCGGCTCTCCGGATTTTTGCAGGTAAAAATCCGCTCCGTTATTTAATGCGTCAATCACAACCTCTTCCCTGCCCCGTCCAGTATAAATGATAATCGGACAGTTCAGGCCGCCCTGTCGGACTTCTTTTAAAAAATGTATGCCATCACCGTCAGGCATATAGTAGTCCAGAACAATGGTGTCATAATTTGTCTTTTCGACAAGACTCTTTGCTTCATGTGCAGAAGGGCATGTATCCACGAGCATTGTTCCATAACTTTCCAGGTACATCCTGACAAGCTCCAGGATGCCGGGTTCATCATCTACATACAGCACGCGATACATGAAAGTCACTGTTTTTTGAGTTATGCAATGAATTCAAAGAATATGAGGATAATATTCTCTGAAAAGATCCGGCTATCGTAGAGATATCAGTTAGGCATTCTTAATAAAGCTCCGGGGGTCTTTCCTACGATTTTCGATGTACCTATAGAGATATCTGATGTCTCTATATTCTCCAGAGATAATCAGTTTACCCTCACATTCCTTTATAGAGGAGATACGTGAGGCACCATGAATGGTAAATTAATATCTCTATCCGGGTTCATCCTGATAGGGCTTTTTCTCTGTGCGCTTCTCCTCTGCGGATGTACCGGGACAACGGAAACCGAAAAGACCGTGCCCGCATCTGCAAGTGAAAATCCCTTACGCGAAACGAAAACACAGCCCGGTTCAGCCGGTGTGCTGACCATCACCGGTTCTACAACGGTACTTCCTGTTGCAGCGCAGGCAGCAGAGCGCTACATGGACACTCACCCGGGTGTTGACGTCCAGGTGAATGGCGGTGGATCAGGCGTTGGTGTTCAGTCTGCCGGAGAAGGGACTGCTATGATCGGAATGGCCTCCCGTGATCTCAAGAAGGAAGAGAAAGAGAAATACCCCGGGCTCAGAGAGCACCAGATTGCCATCGATGGCATCGCGATCATCACCCACACATCAAACCCTGTGCCATCGCTGACTCTTGATCAGGTTAAGGCGATATACAATGGAAATATCACGAACTGGAAGGATGTAGGCGGTAATGATGCGACAATTGTTGTGATCGGCAGAGACAGTGCATCAGGAACACGGGAGTTCTTCCATGAGAAGGTCATGAACAAAGAGGATTTTGTCCAGACCCAGCTTGAAAAGAACTCAAACGGGGCAGTAAAACAGAGTGTTCAGCAGACTCCCGCAGCAATCGGATATGTCGGTCTTGGATATGTAGACAAGACTGTTCATGCAGTGCCGATTCTTGTCGAGGGAAAAGCAGTTGCCCCCTCTGTTGAAACGGTGAAGGACAAATCCTATCCGATAGCCCGTCCCCTCAATTTCCTAACCAATGGAGATCCATCAGGCCTTATCGCTGAGTTCATCTCATTCATCGAAAGCCCTGAAGGACAACAGATCGTTATTGATGAGGGTTTTGTCCCGCTCTCCAGGTAACCCTATTCCCATTTTTTTAAAAAACATCACTTCATTCACATCTGATTCCGGTTTTGCGGTATTCCTCCCATGTCTCGCAGGGGGGGTTCGGATGTTCATTCTGTGTCTGTCATGCAACGGCATCTTCTGAACATATCATATATGTATTCAGGAAAAAAAGCCGGCTATGAATAAAAGAAAAATCAGATTATCTCAACACGCTCACCGGTGACCATGTAAGTGGTCATCTCGGCAATATTGCAGGCCTGATCACCGAGCCGCTCGAGGTACCGGTCGATGATGATATATCGTGCGAGAATGGGGACATCATCTCTTTTCTGCTCCATTCTCCGGATAAGATCCCGCATTACCTCACAGTACAGGCGGTCAATCTCAGAGTCCCGCTTCCGCATATTTCTGATAGGTGCTACGTCACGGTCTCGAAATGCATCAAATGCGTCTTCAATCATCGCCAGGACTTTTCTCCCGACAATAATGAGTTTCTCAGGATCCGCAAGGCCGCAGCACTGGGAAAGGGTCTTAATGGTATCACCGATATCATATCCCATCCGGCCGATCCGCTCAAAGTTATAGATAATACGAAGGGAGGCCACAATCTCACGCATATCCCGTGCTACCGGCTGATATAATGCAAGATGCCGGAACATACTCTCTTCAACGGCAATAAACCGCTTCTTTAATTCAACTTTCCGCTCACAGACATCATGTGCCTGTTGTGTGTCTGCCCGTTCAAATGCATCGATGGAGTCACGGAGCATGCCAATTGCATATGTTCCAAGGTCACAGGCATCAATGTGGATTTGTGACAGATCAGAACGCTCTTTTTCGGTCATTGTATTACCCGAATCTTCCGGTGATATAATTCTCAGTCAATTCTTTGTGTGGATTCTCAAATATCTGTCTCGTTTCACCGAACTCGATGAGATCACCAAGGTACATAAATGCCGTATAATCAGAAACGCGGGAGGCCTGGGACATGCTATGGGTGACGATGATCACGCAATACTCCTGTTTGAGATCCTCGATGAGATCCTCAATCTTTGATGTTGCAATCGGGTCAAGAGCACTGCACGGCTCGTCCATGAGAATGATCTCCGGGTTGACCGCAAGAGTCCGGGCAATGCAGAGCCGCTGCTGCTGACCACCGGAAAGACTCATCGCCGAATCATGCAGACGATCCTTTACCTCTTCCCAGAGTGCAGCCTTATGCAGGCACGACTCCACGATCCTGTCCAGCTCATTTTTGTTCTTTACCCCATGCACCCGTGGTCCGTAGGCAATGTTCTCGTAGATGGATTTTGGAAACGGATTGGGTTTTTGAAAGACCATTCCTATCTTCATCCTGAGCTCGACCGGATCTGCCTCTGGTCCGTTGATATCCTGCCCGTGGTACAGGATGCTGCCTGTTACCTTGCACCCGGATACCAGATCATTCATGCGATTAAAGCACCTGATAAGGGTTGATTTCCCACATCCGGACGGGCCAATCAGGGAAGTGACCTTTCTGTTTGCAATAGGGAGGGTTATGTTATGCAGGGCATGATTATCGCCATACCAGAGATTTAACCCCTGCACATCCATGATAATGTCTTCATTCATAGGTTACCACCTGACCTTCTTATCATAATAATTTCTGATGACAATTGCTCCTCCATATATCATGATAACAAGAATGAGGAGAACGACCGCTGTTGCATACTGATTGTTTCTGGCACCAGGCACATTGGTAGCCAGAATGAAGAGATGATAGGGAAGGGCCATCACCGGATCAAAAAGCGAATCCGGAAGGCGTCGCTGCATGAACACAACGGCAGTAAACATAATAGGGGCCGTCTCACCCGCTGCCCTGCCAATGGAGAGGATCGCCCCAGTAATAATTCCTGGAACTGACGGAGGCAGGACAACCCGGCGAACGGTCTGCCACCTCGTTGCCCCAAGAGCATAGGATCCTTCCCGGAGGCTATCCGGAACACTTCGCAAGGCCTCTTCTGTCGTTCTGATGACCGTCGGGAGAACCATGAGGGCGAGTGTTATCATACCGGCAAGGAGGGATATGCCAAAATTTAAAAAGAGTACGAGGAATGTGAACCCAAAAAGCCCGAATACAATCGAGGGGGTCCCATTCAGCAGATCGGTTGCAGTCCTGATAATCTGGGTCAGCACATTTTCCTTTGTATATTCGACAAGGTAAATCGCGGCCCCGATTCCAAGGGGGAGTGCTATGAGGATGGAACCGATCACCAGATAGAATGTTCCGATAATAGCCGGGAAGATACCCCCGCCACGGCCCAGATTTCGTGGTGATTCAGTCAGGAAATCAATCGTAACATACGGAAGCCCGTTTGAGAAGATATCATAGAGGATGAAGATAAGGATGAGCGTGACAATTCCCATCATACCCGCGATGAGCGAGAACCAGATCTTCTGAACCGTCTGTCTGACGCAGTACTGATCGATCAGTCGTGCGATGGCGGCAAGGACCAGAATACATAAAGCCCCCTCCCACAATCCCATAAGAAACAGACACAGAACGAGAAGGACATAAATAATCAGGGGTACGTGAGTCATGATCCCGGAGAGACGATCGGTAATCATCGCACAGGTGAACAATCCTTTTCCTGAGCAGCCCCCTGTCTGTGAGTTCTTCAGGCGTTTCATGACCGTGAGGGCTGCAAGATTGATAATCAGGGTGATCAGCAGTAATACGACCGCAACCCCGAACAGGGCATGGTAATGGAGGGAGCCGACCGCAACCTCCCCCATCTCTATCCCAAGTGTTCCGGTCAGGGTTCGTACCGGGGAGAGGATATTCCAGAGAGGTTCAGGAATAATCGCCGCATTTCCGGTCACCATGATAACCGCCATGGTCTCACCGACTGCTCGTCCGATTCCAAGGATGATTGCAGCAGTAATTCCTGAGAGGGCAGCCGGAAGGATTACCCTTGCTATGGTCTGCCAGTGAGTGGCTCCAAGGGCCAGGGACCCTTCTTTTAAGTATCGGGGTACCGAACTGATGGCATCCTCTGACACACTGATAATCGTCGGAAGTGACATGATTCCCAAAAGGATCGATCCAGCAAGAACGGACTCACCGGATGGGACTGACAGAGCATCCTGCAGAAATTTTACCAGGACAGCCAGTCCGAAGAACCCGTATACAACGGAGGGAATACCTGCCAGCAGCTCAATCGCCGGCTTCAGGATTTTTCTCATCCGGGGACCTGCCATTTCAGAGATATAGATGGCACAGGCGATCCCGAAGGGAACTGCAAACACCATTGCTCCGATAGTGACCAGCAGTGTTCCGACAATAAGCGGAACAAGTCCGTATTTTGGCATAACACTGGTTGGGTCCCATCGTTCTCCCGATAAAAACGGAATAATCCCGGTATCCATGAATACCGGTGCAGCATCGTAGAGAAGAAAGATCAGGATGAAAAAGATACCGATGATTGACGATATGGCACAGATGAACCAGACGGCGTGCATGGTCAGTTCAAGTGGTCTTCGTCTCTGAAGAGGTTTTAATGGCGTATGCAGACCTGATGTCACGTTCTTTCTGACTCCTAATAGCGGCATATCCGGACGTATGATAGTTCACGATACCACCCGGAGGTGTGCGAGCATCCATGCATCAGGTCCGGACAATACAGGTTCATTACAATGAACCGGGGAGATACAAGAGGCTATGTTCTAGAGATTACGGAGAACTATAGAGCACTATGAGATCTCTATAGGTTCTTGCACATTACTCATCAGCATATAATCTTGTCCCGTGGGTGCAGCCTATTTACACAGCCCTTTCTCATTATAATATATAAAAATATTTGCGCTTCCATTCTATT
>NZ_DAONKG010000030.1:0-17398 GCF_035406105.1 Methanospirillum sp. | reverse complement strand
ATTCGGAAGAATCCGGGACTGTTGCAGGACGCTCAAAGGGCAGATTATGTAGTAATAATAGCCGGAATGACTGTTCCAGGAAAATATCTGGGAGGGAAACCGGCTACTATTCAGGAGATTGAACAGATAGGATCAGCGCTGAGAGATCCGCATACGTTTGTTGGTGGCCCTATTCTCTTTGGAGCAGGGAAAGCCGGAGGTCAGGCTGCAAGAAAAAAAGATGATTTCCATGTTGACACACTTCTTCATGGGTCACCGGCAGGTGCTTTGGACCGCTGGTTCTCTGGAAATAAACCCGAATCTTCATTCTCCTATGAAAGGGAAGATCCCTGGGCGGTGACAGGCGCCGGGATCATTACACAGCATCCCTGCTTTCCGTATGTGATGTGTGAGATAGAGACCGCACGGGGATGCAGCAGGGAGATATCCGGCGGGTGTTCCTTCTGCACCGAACCCCTATATGGAAAGCCACAATACCGTTCGCTCGACGGTATACAAGCAGAGGTATCTGCTCTTGCACGTGCCGGAGCCATGCACTTTCGAATCGGAAGACAACCGGACATCCTGACATGGCAGGCAGGAGGCGGGGAATTTCCCGTTCCTCAGCCTGATCGTATCGAACAATTATTTTCCAAGATCAGAACTTCAGCCCCCTTCCTGAAAACCCTTCATATAGACAATGTAAATCCTGGAACAATCGCCAGACATCCAGATGAGGCATTTGAGGCACTCTGTGCCATCATCAGACACCATACTGCCGGAGATATTGCTGCCTTTGGTATGGAAACAGCCGACCCGGTCGTCATTGAAGAAAATAACCTTAAGGCTACACCAGATATGGTGATGGAAGCGATCCGAATCGTTCATACAGCAGGCAGTGAAAGGAGAGATGGAATCCCCGAACTTCTGCCTGGACTGAATTTCATCGCTGGTCTTGCAGGAGAAACAAACAAGACCTATGATCTGAACCGGCAGTTTCTTCAGGCCATACTATTTGAAGGATATCTGATCAGAAGGGTAAATATCCGCCAGCTGATGCCCTTTGAGGGGACAAAAGCATATGAACATAATGCACTTCCTGTGCCTGAAAAGGCTTTTCATGTATTTAAAGAATGGACACGACGGCATTTTGATCTCCCGATGCTTCAGAAGGTCTTTCCCCGAAATACCATTCTTCGCTCGGTAATCATTGAAGAAGAAGGAGAGATCTCGTTTGGACGGCAGATGGGTTCATACCCGATTCTTGTCGGAATTCCTCTTCATCTGCAAAGCCGCACCGTACTTGACGGAATCGTTGTAGGTCATGGCATGCGATCACTGACTGCACTTCCCTATCCAGTGCCTGTCAATACTCTGCCCAACAAAGCCATCAACTGGATTCCGGGAGTTTCAAAAAAGGCAGCGGTATCCATTCTTGCAAAACGCCCGTTCAAAACAGAGGAAGATCTTTGGAAAAAAACAGGACTGTCCCTTCCCAAAGGAATCCTTGATTTTACACTTCCCGAAGTTCAATCACGGTAAAGATATCGGATTTGGTTATAATCCCGACGATTTTATCACCATCCATAACCGGAATTCTCCCGATATCAGATCTGGTCATGATCCGGAGGGCTTCCATGACTGGTGCATGGGGTGGAAGAACGATGACATCTTTCGTCATGACATCACGAACCTGCATGGCATCACGGTCAAGGACCGGGGTTCTGGCCAGATCCGTAAGCGTAATAATCCCCATCAGACTGCCCCGGTCAGTTACCGGAAACCCAAGATGTTTTGTCTGATACATCAGAGAGAGGACATCGGTAAGAGGCATCCGGGGTGATACCTCGATAACAGGACGCGACATAATCTGCCCGACGGTTACATCACGAAGCAGGAAATTATACCGTGACACCGTTGACTCCTGTCCGGCCCCAATGTAAATAAAAAAAGCAACCAGGATAAGAATCGGAGAAAAAAGGATCAGACCGACCAGTCCAAAGATTATGGCAAATCCCTTTCCAATTGAGGATGCGATTGCTGTCGCCTTATGAAGCGGCATCCGGGTGGCCAGATACGCCCGCAGGACACGACCTCCATCCATAGGAAATGCAGGAAGGAGATTAAAGGCAAAGAGAAGGATGTTCAGGATAGCAAGATACCCGAATATGTACATCAGAAAACCGGCAGGTGCTGACGAATGTACCAGCAGAGGAATCACATACACAAGTACGGCAGAAATAAGTCCGATGGCAAGACTGGTTAAGGGTCCTGCAAGTGCCATGATTAATTCAGTTCTTGGTTCTGGTTCCTGCTCTTCTATGGCGGCAACACCTCCAAAAAACAGAAGCGTTATACTGTCAATCCGGATTCCTGAACGAAGAGCAATGAGTGAATGGGCAAGTTCGTGAATAAATACCCCGATAAAAAGACCGATTGCAATGACGCCACCAAGCAGATAGGGGATATAGCCGGATATGATATATTGGTCATCAATCTGCACGTGGAATGTAACTCTGACCATTTCAACCGTAAACTGAATGTCTGAACCGATAACCCATGCAAAGAGCGGGATAATCAGAAGAAAGGTAAAATGGATCAGAACCGGGATACCAAACAACCGTCCTAATTTAAATGCACCATCCATTGTATCATATCAATAGCTTTTATGCCCGGTATACCTATCGAAAGATACTCACAGAAATGAAATGGAGAATGGGGTCCTCAGAAATGTACTTTTTTCATGCAGTGATACTCTTCCTGTTATTATCTGTCATAATCACATGTTCATTCCTGATCTCATACCCAATCGTTCCTTTCAGAATATCCACCAACGATTTCTCCTGATTCAACCGGCTCTTTTGCATGCTTTCTTCGTACATCACCGGTTCGGAGGGAATAGGAGGAGCGGTCAGATTATTCGTACCGGAAAAATTATTGTAGTAAACAATATGGTCCAGATTTTTCAAAAACTGCGATTCTTCCAGTATTACCACCGGCTGGCAGGACATAAGAGTGGCTTTGGGTCCAGATATGGGTACCGCCCCGTCTTTATCAATTATTGTTGCGTGGTACTGATCACAGCCTGCGCTTCCTGACATATTCATCCCATCGAAGGGTGACGAAATGCTTAAGAGAGCAGAGTACCTTCAGAGTGCCGGATCAAGTCTCCTCTCTTATCCAGATTCTCGATGAAAAAACATGTACCTGACAGATGTTATTTTGCACAAACAGAAATGCCTAAAAAAAGAAATAGAGAACCAGAATAGTTCCTGTTATCAGAACCGGCCAAGACTCCGTGACGAAGTATACTTTTAATTACATACCAAAAGGTTGGGAATATATTCGTACTGATACCAGATATATGAAGCAGAAATACTGCAGATTGAAGGATTATAAGATAACATTTTTTATCTATCCGGTAGCAATGTCAATGCAGTATGAAGAATCAGATTACTGACCTGATCGGATTAAAAATATACTCTGAAAATGGGATGTTTATCGGAGAAGTTGATGATATTATCCTGGATATTGATTCAAAACGGATTGATGCACTTGCGGTTGGAAAACTCAATCCTGAAGTCATGGAAGTAAAGACCCATAAAGGAATAAAAATCCCATACCGTCTGGTTAAAAGTATATCTGATGTTATTGTGATCAGGCATATTCCCCACATGTTCAGAAACGAAGGGGAACTTTAATTTCGGACCGCATGAAGGAGAGAGAGATCTACGCTGACCTGCGAACCCTCTCTCCGATAATTGTTCGTCTTGATGGGCGCTCTTTTCATCAGGTCACACGGACATTACAATTTTCCGAACCGTTTGATGAACGGTTTGCTGATGCAATGGCCCATGTTACCCGGGCATTAATTACCGATGCAGGATTTGCACCATTGTTCGGATACACCTTCTCAGATGAAATTAGTCTTTATTTTACTGAAAATATCTTTCTTGGGCGGGTTGAAAAGATTGATTCGGTACTTGCCTCATTTGCATCAAGTTGCCTTACCATAGCATTAGGACTCAAAGAGCCTATCTCATTTGATGCACGAATCATCCCGGTCACTTTGGATCATGTTCTTCCGTACCTGTCCTGGAGACAGCAGGAAGCCTGGCGAAACCATATGAATGGATGGAGTCAGAAGTTGCTTAAAGATGAAGGGTATACATCAGCGGAGGCAGCATCTCTGCTTCATGCGATGAAAGCAGCAGAACTCCATGAATTGTGTTTTCAGCGGGGAGTAAACCTTGCCATGACTCCGGCCTGGCAGCGACGGGGTATTCTGGTCTATCGGATCGTTATCGAGAAAGAAGGGTATAATCCGAAGAAAGATGAAAAGACGATAACAACAAGAAGAGTTGTGACGATTGATAAGGATATACCGTTATTTGGGAAACCGGAAGGGAAAGACCTAATCGAACAAATGATTCGTTAATAATGATGACTTCAACATTATCATCACTATTTTTTCCGGATTATCAGTTTTAAATAATGCTTAAATCAGGTTCGATTTAAAAAAATAGATTTCATCCGGCCAGCGATATCCCGAGCATGACGGTGACTCCTTCGATATCCCATTCCCGATCCAGCTGGAATAACGCTGATCCGTCCCGGTCATCAACAGATGCATGAATCTTGAGCGTTTTTCCCCGAACCTCCTGTTTAATGAGATCCTGCCAGACATCTGAGAGTAAACCCCGCAGATGTTCATCACCGATGACAGCATCGATCACGATATTATCATCAACATTCAAATCAAGCTGTTTCCTCATCTCCTGAAGCCTCCGGATTATCTCACGGCTGTATCCTTCCGCCTCAAGATCTTCTGTCAGGGTAGTGTCCACATACACCGATGCATCAGACATCTCTGCACCAAAAACCTGATCCGGGAGATGCTGGCTGAAGGTCATATGTTCAGCGGTCAGGACAAACTCTTCAGAACCATCGCTCAGCGTCACCAAGCCAGTCTCCTCCAGCTGTTTCCTCAGGGCTGTTCCGTCGGCAGACTCAATAAGTCCTTTCACAACCGGCCCTTTCTTCCCAAAAGCTGGCCCAATCTTTTTCATCACCGGTTCGGCATTGTATCGCATCCGGTCCCAGCTTCCCACAATGACCTCAATGTTCCTGGTATTGGCGCGATCTTTTGCCAATTCTTCCATGGATTGAAACGCCTCAGCAACTGATTCACTGGATGTTACAATAACCACATTACGAACCGGCCAGCGAAGTTTTCTCTTTCCTGCCTGTCGTGCATTCGCCACCGCCTCATCAAAAGAACGGATAACATCCATCCGCTGTTCAAGTTTTTCATCAATCAGTCTGGCATCTCCTACAGGCCAGGAAAGCATATGAACAGAGATGGGATCTGCAGACAGTCTGAGATTTTCATACATTGCCTCGGTAATATGTGGAGTGAAGGGGGCAAGAAGCCGGCAAAGGGTCCTGAGACAGTATGCGATCGTCTCATAGGCAAATCGTTTGTCAGGTGAGTCCTCCTCAAGCCACATTCTCGGCCTGACAATCTGTACATACCACCGGGAGAGATCTTCAAGTATGAAATTCATTAAAAGCCGGGTAACTCTGTGGAGCTGGTACTCATTCATATCAGCAGAGACGTGTCGTGCAACAGAATTCATCCGTGAAATAATCCAGCGGTCAATCTCTGGCATCTCCCGGTAGGATCTGATGATATACTCCTCATCATACATCCCATCTGCTGTCTGGGCAGGAGAAAATCCATCAAGAATCATATACGGGAGCGGAAAACGGTACACATTCCATAAAATATTCATCGTCCTGTTTACGGTTGAAACACCGTCCCAGTTAAACTTGAGATCTTCCCAGGGCGCGTTTGATGAGAGGATATAAAGACGGAGTACATCAACCCCGAACTTCTGAACAACTTCTTCAGGAGTGACCACATTTCCAAGACTCTTGCTCATCTTCCGCCCCTCTGCATCAAGGGCAAATCCGTGCATCAGGACGCTTTTATACGGGGAACGGTTAAATGCGATGGTTGATGCCCCAAGCTGGGAATAGAACCATCCCCTGGTCTGGTCCTGTCCTTCGGTGATAAAGTCAGCCGGCCACATCTCATGAAACAGTGCATCATTCCGGGGAAACCCGAGTGTTGCCCATGATGCCATCGCTGAGTCAAACCAGACATCAAAGATATCCTCAACCCGTTTCATGGTACCTCCACAGGAACACGGCACTGTTATTTCATCCACATATGGCCGGTGGGGATCAGAAAGATTACTACCTGCGGCTGCATTCAGTTCAGCAACCGTTCCAAAGACCCGGTAGGCCTGGCATGATGAACACTGCCAGACCGGAATCGGAATGCCCCAGTATCGCTGCCGTGAGATACACCAGTCACGTGCATCAGAGACAAAATCATAAAACCTTGCACTTCCAGCCCAGTCAGGATACCAGGATGTAGCCTTTATCTCTGAGAGCATCTTCTCTTTTATCTTTGGAACTGAAATGAACCATTGTGATGTTGCCCGGTAGATTATCGGAGTCTTGCAACGCCAGCAATGTCCATACCGGTGGGTAATCTTTTGCCGTGCAAGGAGATGACTTCCGAGATCCTCAAGGATCTTCTCATTTGCATCACGGACAAACTGACCGGCATATGATCCACCATCAGCCGTGTAATACCCTGCACCATCAACCGGACAGAACACATCAAGTCCTTTCTCAACACCCAGCAGGTAGTCATCCCATCCATGACCTGGTGCAATATGGACCATACCGGTATTATCCATCTCAACAAACCCGGCGGTTACGACCGTATGAACAATCTCTTTCTGACGGGGTATCAGATGTGCAAGCGGTGAATCATAAATAATTCCTGCAAGTTCTTCACCGGTCTTTTCTGACAGTATGGAATAATCCTGGTATTTTCCCCTTTTCAGTACCGGCTCAACAAGGTCCTTTGCAATCCACAGTATCTCCACCTTTTTATCCTTCACGGCTTCTACCCGTGCATAGGTGAAATCCTTATCTACTGCAACAGCAACATTGGCCGGAAGGGTCCACGGAGTTGTAGTCCAGATGACAAGATATTCATTATCCAGACCCCGTATCGGAAATTTTACAAAGATTGAGGGATCCTGTTCATCCCAGTATTCAACCTCTGAGTCGGCGATAGCAGTCTCACATCGGGGACACCAGTTGACAACCCGGTGACCACGTTCAAGCAAACCTTTCTCGTCTGCCTGTTGTAAGGTCCACCATGCTGCCTCGATATATTCAGGCATAATGGTCTGATAGGGATCATCAAAGTTCATCCATACCCCAAGAGCCTGAAACTGCTCTGACATGATGTCCTTATGATGTAATGCAAACTGCTTGCAGCGTTCAATGAATGCCCCTATGCCATATGCCTCGATATCCTTCTTATTTTTAAAGCCAAGTTCGTGTTCAACCCTGACTTCAATCGGCAGGCCGTGCATATCATATCCGGCACGGTCGATGACATGTAGTCCATGCATTCGTTTATATCGAAGAATGCTGTCTTTGAGGATCTTATTCCAGGCCGTTCCAAGATGGATATGACCGGTGGTATATGGCGGACCATCCACAAAAAACCATGTCTTTCCATCCCGGTTCTGCTCCTGTACCCTGGCATAAATATTCTCCTGTGTCCAGAATTTCTGAACAGAGGCTTCTATCTCCCTGGGTGTAAAACTGCTGGTAACCTCTCGCACAATATTTCCTCAAAAATTCCGTATATTATTGGCTGCACCGGCAGATAGGTGTTTCTTACCTACCACCCTCCGGCGCCTCCGCCTCCAAACCCGCCACCACCACCAAAACCTCCTCCACCAAAGGATCCACCAGAGCCTGAAGATGGTGGAGAATAAGCAAGTATAGGTGAAAAACCGGTATGTATGAGGGCAGGGGCAAACCATCCCCCTGAAGGAAGATCCGGAACACGAATATGTAACGAGCGAAGAGTTTTCGAGACCGTATCACCAACACCGAGAGCTGTTCCAAAGACCATCCAGTCTCCCCAGATTGATATATCTGCTGGGGAATACCGCTGCATCATCACCGAGTCTGAAAGGATTCTTTTAAAGGACTCCCACTCAAGCCTGTTGCGATAATAATCACCTTTCCAGGTGCCAAAGAGAGATATCGGAAATACAAGAGCGATAATAATCTGAAGAATACCAAGTGAGGCATTATACACTGCCTGAACCAGGATAAGACGATCGCCAGGGCCGATTAGGATGAAGATAAGAGATATGAAAAAGAACGCGACTGCCAGGATGAGCAGGGGAATAAGATGGGTATGACCATCCCGGATATATGATGATGTCATCTGATCTGCCAATCCTGAGGGTAACTCGCGAAATGATTTTTGATACTCAACAAGCTTGCTTCTCATCGATGCATGTACATTTGCATCGGATGCCATCCGGGTAAAGGTATCATTGGTAACTACTCCATTCTCCGAAAGAAGAGATAATGTCCTGATTACCTGTTCCTCATATGCATCTTGGGTTTTATGCTGTAATACCCGGATTGAGAATGTTTTATCAGAAGGTTGTTCGATTGAAATAACACCACGGCGGTGCAGATCCATTAATGTTGCGTGCAATCCTTCCTCTGGAAACTTACCAGGATCTCCGGAAAATACAAGAGAGACAAGCCAGGGTTTGAGTGTTGAATCAGGAACAAAACTCAGATGGTCTGGGACTGCATAGGGTTTTTCCCGACCATACCGGTACCAGATGACAAGGAGAAGAATAGGAATGCAAAAGAGAAATACATTTGAGAGAAGTGATATTATCCGGTACAAAGGACCTGCTATTGAAAGATACCATGGATTTGCCGCTTCAGTTTTTTCCCGTACAGAACCTGATATAGTTCTGACCTGCCCGTTCAACGAACCTGTGACCGATGGATCAATGAGAACCTCAAACCCGAGAGGAATATCTTCTGCCACAGTTCCGGTCAGGACATATGAACCCCCGGATTTGGTTACCGACAAGTCAGCAGGATGTGGATACAGAGCAGATACTCCTATTGCCGGTATCTGAATTCTGACCGATGAATATGGAATATGTGTTGTTGCAAGATCGATGTTTACATGATCACCATCAGTGCCCCGTTCTACCGGGGGTATAATATCCCATGAATATGATACCTCGTACGTTCCAGGCTGGTAATACCCTGGTCGAAACGCACCAGCCTCGTTTCTTCCTGCCCGTTCGGTTATGATAGCCCGTACATTTGCATCTTCACCGGTAAGGGTCACCGTCCCATCAGCTTCTTTAATATATCCGATGGTTCCCGGAGGAGATTTTATTGAGAGAAAACGGATATATGAACCAATGTGTTCATTCCTGTACACCGGACTATTAAATTTTCTATTTAAACTGCGGAACTGATCAGAGGCATGAACATGATATGTATACGATTCCTGCAATGTTCCATCCCAGGAAAAGAATGCTTCATATGAATCGACGGTAAGATCAGGGATCCATATGGATTGTGCCAGGGAGAAAAGGAAAAATCCACATACCGATATTCCGGCGGTTATCAGGAGCAGTACTATCAGATCTTTTTTCTCGTCCTGCATAGATAACCTCATTTATACAAGCAGGATCCGTACAGTCAGTCTATCAATATCTGACATAATAACAGGCCCCTGATTCAAATCTCTCACCGGAAGTAAGACTTCGAAGGAATGAACTTGCATGATCTTCACATACCACAACTTTACAGCATCCAAGAATTTCAAGACCGATTGCAGGTTTTCCACACACCTGACATACGGTCTCATCACCGGGCAATATCCCCATACTATTCCTGAACTCTGAAAATATATGGATGCTTTGATCAGGAGTGGCCAGATTATTCTCTGGCAATGATCTCCTGAGATTTGGAGAGGAAAGAGAAGAACTGCTCATCCCGGGGTTCTTCTTTTGCATATTCCACAAGTGAACATGAGCGTAATATATCGATCACGTCAGAATTAGCAGGAAGAGACAAACCTGGAGCGTGTGATATGATCTCTTCATTGGTAAGGGCATCTCCATTTCCAAAGGTATGAGAGATATGAAGCCGGATAGCCTGACCAAGGATATCATATCCTTCTTTTTTCATTCCTGCATGATATGTCCGTTCAGCCGTTTCAAGCATCTCCCTGACCTCCTCTTTCACATTCCGGGTAGGAATCCGGATCGCTTCTTCGGTTTTTACCTCCGGACGTGTGGAATAATACCACCAGGCAACACCGGCGCAGAGAATAACTAGAAGAATGAATAAAAATATGCCTATCAACCAGAATATCGGAAATTCCTCATCCTGCTTGAGGGTTACTTCTTGTACGGTTCCGTTTACCATCCGTGCTGATAATGATGCATTTCTTCCATCCGGGCTTTGGAACTGCTGCTCAACCACCGTCTCGTTTGGAGTCCTTATAACCTTCCCGGATGTCGGAGTCATCGAATGGGAACTGAGATGTTCTTTTGAATCATTCCAGGTAGCATTGGAACTGAGTGCCGGCGGAACGGGTATTTCACCACTCTTTTCTGCGGTCAGTGAGGTGATTTGATTCTTTTCTGCTGTACCGGTGACGGTAATCTTCTCCCCATTCTCATTTTCAAAACTGATCGATACTTCTCCACTGTCAGGCCCTTTGGGGACTATTCTTCCTGAAGTCTGGTTATATCCAGCTCTTTTCATATCTGAGGCCTGCTCACGGATAAGAGGATCTTTTTCAAGAGATTCGGCTAATTTCTTTTTATTTTCTTCATTCTGCTGACTTTCCTGCATCATCTGCTGCTGAAGGGCAGAGCTTGAGGATGCCATCTGATTATTCTGCAAGGCCTGTGAAGGGTTTTGAGATGGAGAAGCCGGCCGTGAGTTAGTTCCGGACAGGCTCTGAGACATAAATTTCTGCATCAGGTTTTGCTGTTCCTGTCTCATCTGCTGCATCTGCTGTTCCATCTCTTCAAAAGGATCCATCTGGGAGGAAGGAGGTGTTTTCGTCGCTTCTGATGTTGTCGAGCGGACCGTCTTCTGCTGTGGTGCAGTTATATTTGTATCATGAACAAAATGGACCGAAAGAGGAGGGAGAACTACCGCATAATCCTTCCCGTTACTCTCATACATAAGAAGAAGGGAGAGATCATAATCAGTCTCGGTCTCCGATGTGAGTGTCAGTGCATGATTGGATCTGCCTGGACCTACCGGGAAAGACTGTGACTGGGTACTGGTCTGTGAAAGGGAAAAACCACCATTATTCTCATGCCTGGTCAGACTATACTGGAGTGTTCCGACCAGGGTATTTTTAAAAGTACTCTCTATGGTAAACGGTACCTGCGCATCAGAACCTACCTGAAAATAATATTCCGGTTGCGCGGATGACATTGTTATCTCATCTGCTATGACAGGAAACACGGATAGAAGCAGCCATCCGCTTAGAATCAGCATAAGTATCTTCATTTTCATTGAATAATCCTCCTCCGTCCGTATCGGAGTAAAATCTCTCCTGATAACAGAACAAGTGCTGCAATATAGAACACGTCGCGAATACTGGTATCCTCTTTCTCACGAACAATCTCCTTATTCAGGTTTGCATAGATCTCAGAAAGAGTTCTATCATCCACCGATTTATAATACCGGCCATTTGTAACCTCTGCAATCTGTTGTAATTGTGCCTCATCAAGTGTTGCATACTGCGGATTTCCAAACCAGTCATACCCAAGGACTACTGGAGTTTCAGATCCCATACCAACGGTAAACACCTGAATTCCCTTATCCCGTGCAAATCCTGCGGCCTGCTCCGGGGGGATAACACCGGCATTATTGACACCGTCAGAGAGGAGGATAACTACCTTTTTCCGATTTGGTATGGATTCAGCCATATCAATACCGAGAGCGAGACCATCACCAATGGCAGTAGCTCCTTCTTTGGGCTCGATTGCATGCAGTTTCCTGATAACCCGATCTTTATCAGGAGAGAGATAAGCAGCGCTGGTGGCTCCTGATTCAAAAGTGACAATACCTGCATAATCTTTTGGATCAAGAGACCTGAGGAGAATTTCCGCCGAACGTTTGGAAGACTCAAGCCTTGTCGGCTGATAATCAGTAGCCTGCATACTTCCTGATACATCGAGAACTAATACCACACTCACCCCTTCTTTTGTCTGTTCCAGGGGAATGTGGGGATCTGCAAGTCCGATAATAATGCACCCAAGAGCCGCAAGAGAAATTATCAGAAGGGTTCGTGGTCGTGCAGACTGTTTGCTCCCATGAAGGGCACTTTTTAAAAATCCGATGTGAGAAAATACTATTGCTTCCTGTTTCTTTCGTTTTGTCTGATAATCATAGTAATAATACAAACAAGGGAGAATGACAAGTGCTATCAGCCATTCCGGGTGATAAAATCCGGTCATAACTCACCTCCCGGGCGAGCCTTCATCAAATGCTTCAGAATTGGCACACAATCATCACCAGTCCGGATCTGGACAAAAGGAATTCTGTGTTTTCTCATCATGAGAGACACCCCCTCGTGATGACGGAGTGTTGCTTTGTGATATTCATCCCTGATAACCGGATCAGATGTGTCAATAAGTATCTGTTCACCAGTCTCAGCATCCTCCAGTTCTATGAGACCCACATCCGGTAGCTCTTCCTCACGGGAATCTGATACGCGTATTGCCAGAAGATCATGATGCCGTTTTACCATTGAGAGTTCTTTTGAACAATCCGGCGTGAAAAAATCTGATATGAGTATAACGGTGGACATTCTTCTGACTCGTTGGGCTATCATGGAAAGAGCCGGGCGGAGATCCGATCCGCCATCCTGCGGTGGATGTGTAATAACGGTCTGGATAAGATGAATAATATGATTTCTACCACATCTGGCAGGAATGTACAGTTCTACTTTATCAGTGACGAGAATAAGACCGACGCGGTCATGGTAATGCACTGCAGATAATGCAATGATTGCGATAATGGAAAGGAGAGTGCTGAATTTCGATACCATATGACCGAATGATCCGGAGCTGGAAATATCAGCAATGAGGTAGATGGTATGATCCCGTTCTTCCACAAACTCCTTAATATAGGGGATTGCATACCGGGCGGTTATCTTCCAGTCAATAGCACGAATATCATCACCTGGCAGATATTCCCTGATATCAGAAAATTCGACACCCTGGCCTTTAAAAAGTGAGATGTGAACACCGGCCTGCTGCCCGGTTACCCGTGCCCGCGTCAGTATATCAATGAATCTGACTTTCTGAATCAAATCCGAATATTTTTCATTATCCGGCATAGTTCACCATGATCAGGGTACAGGAACCGTTTTGATGATCTGATCAATGATTGAGTCTACGGTCACGTCTTCAGCTTCGGCCAGATATGAAAGCATGATCCGGTGACGAAGAACATCATGTGCAACGGCCTTTACATCGTCAGGAAGCACAAACCCTCTTCCCCGAAGCAATGCATGAGCTTTTGCTCCGAGCATCAGATAAATGGATGCACGAGGAGATGCACCGTACCTGATGTATGATGCCATGGGGATCTGATAATCAGCCGGATTCCGGGTCGCATCAACGAGTGAGGTGACGTATTTCTTTATCTCCTGGTCAGCATATATCGATGGAACAAACTTTTGTATTTTTTGAACATCACTTGTTGTAATAACCGGCTTTGGCTGATAATGTACTCCTTCGGTGAACCGATCCAGAATGAGAAGTTCTTCAGTTTTTGAGGGATATCCCATCAGTACTTTAAACATAAACCGGTCCATCTGGGCTTCAGGAAGCGGGTAGGTTCCTTCATGCTCAATCGGATTCTCTGTTGCCAGGACAAAAAACGGATCAGGGAGAGAATACGTTTCACCCTGGATTGTGACCTGACGTTCCTGCATTGCCTCAAGGAGTGCCGACTGAACCTTCGGGGGTGCACGGTTGATCTCATCGGCGAGGAGGAACTGTGTGAATACCGGTCCTTTTACAGTCTTGAACGTACAATCCTGCTGATTGAAAATTTTTGTTCCAGTAATATCAGCAGGAAGGAGATCCGGAGTAAACTGTACCCGGCAAAACCCGGTGTCGATACATTGGGCCAGGGTTTTTATCATCAATGTCTTGGCAATACCAGGGACACCCTCAAGAAGTACATGACCATCGGCGATTAACGCGATAATGAGTCGTTCAAGGATGTTCTTCTGACCGGCGATGACCTGATGAATCTCATGCTGAAGAGGGATTAAGAGGTCTGCGCACTCTTTTGCCTGATTGGTTAATGATTGAATTTCTGCATTCATTGAAATAAACTCCTGAAAGGTAATCCGGACAAATGAATCCACGATCGTCAGGAGATGTCCGATGCAAAGTAAAGTTCGCATTACAAAAGGATAAATATGTAGTACATACGGATAAAATAGGAAAACATGTGAGGTGTCAGATATGTCCGGAGGATCATATCATCATATTCATGATCTTTTCAGACGGTTGCTGGAAAATATTCAGGACATCATCATCATCGGGACATGCGGGTTACTTTTTGCTCTTATGGTAAAAACACTCGCTTCCATGTACCTGTCATTAGCCGGACCATTCGAATTTCAGTATGTGGCATCTGAACTGATTTATATTCTGGTGCTCGTGGAGATATACCGGCTCCTTATCATCTACATTCGTGAACATCGGATAGCGGTTGATATCATGATAGAAGTTGGAATTGTCTCTATTATGAGGGAAATCATCCTTCATGGCATACTGGAGATTAATCCCATTACTCTTATCGCTGTCTCTGTTCTTTTCATTGCGCTTTTGTTATTGTTACGATATGGAGCCATCAGAAAGGAGGAGGTTGAGGTGCTCAATCGTGGATCGATCCTGCAGGAGTTTAAAAATCTGTTGAGGGAAGATCATAATGACAAAAAATATAAATATGATGAAAGACTAACTTAAAGTTTGTATAGGAGGGATAACGTATGAGCCTCTTTAAAAAGGAAAAAGGAACAGAAATTACTCCCTCAACACCTGGATCTTCCCGTGTCATGAGGGGGGCTCGGACAGGATTCATTGATGACTTTGACTCAATATTTGAGGAGTTCAGAAGGTCATTTGACAATCTGATGAGACCATATTTCCCATTCGAGTATCTTCCACGGGATATGACAGAACTTGGACGGGAGCATTATGCTCCGCTTGATCTCATCGATGAAGGAGATCATTTCAAAGTCCTGGTTGAACTTCCCGGGATGACAAAAGATGATGTTGAGGTCCAGATTTATGATGGACGTCTTGTCATAAAGGCACAAAAAGAGACATATAACGAAAAATCAGATACAAATTACCTCCACCGTGAACGGTATTACTCAACATGGAAACGCGAACTGCGATTCCCGGAGGATGTGTATCCAGACAAAGCTGAAGGTTCAATGAAGGACGGAATTTTAGAATTGAAAGTCCCAAAAAAGGAACCGAAAGCAAAAGAGCAGGTACATACCATACCAATTACCTAAATTTTTTTCTCATATAATTTTTTACTGTAATCCTCTGCTCTTTATCTCCCTTCCCTGTTATAGGAGAGCCGTAGATGTCTCCTCAATTTCTGAATCAAGATAATCCGGGTGTATCCTGTATCGTGCTATTATCGTACATACAAGAATTAAAATACCAATAATAAAGGATATGAAAAAAGTCAGGTCAAACCCTGCGGTCAGGACCTTTAACTGAATATTTTTAGGTGCATTCTGTGTAACATCATAATGCGTTGCGATTGCCATCATACCCTGAACAAAGATTATATTGTATAATGCAATGCCAATAGTCATCGGTGCAAACCGTTCCAGACTTGTGAGAGAAGATAGCATTCCCTGATACTTTTTTGGGGCAGATGTCATAATCATGTTAAAAATCGGACTGATGATGAGACCAAGGCCTGATCCAATACAGAGCAGACTAATCGTTATAAAAACTATAGGTGTGTCAACCCGGAGATGAGTAATGAGATAGTATCCGCCTGTCAGGACAGCCGCTGCGATAATAGAAAGGATCCTTCCCCCTATCCGATTGAAAAGCATTCCTGCAACTATTCCTGCCATCATCATCGCAACGGAAAGAGCGGTCAGGATAAGTCCTGCTTGTGATGTGGAATATCCACTGACATACCTAAGGTAAAAGGGTAGCAGATAACTCATTCCTGAAAAACTGAAAAAGACGAGCACGGGGATGATATTTAAGAGAAGAAACGTTTTTTCGTGAAATAAACGAATTTCAAGGATTGGATTTTGTATCCTGAGTTCATGCCGTACAAACATGAGGAGAAGGATACCTGCGATTCCAATAGAGCTGAGAATAATCGGAGAAGTCCATCCAAGAGTAATTCCTTCTGAAAAACCAAAAAGCAAAAAAGCAAGACCCAGACAGATAAGGGCTGCACCTGTCTTATCAAATTTTTCCAGACCACCGCAGGTCTTTTGAACTGGAATGACCTGTGAAGCAAGAATGATCGCAATGATTCCAACCGGTATATTGATATAAAATATCCAGTGCCAGGAGAGGTACTGTGTTAAAAAACCTCCTATTGTTGGACCGATCGCAGTCCCAAGACCAGCCATGGTCATAATGATGCCCATTGCCTTTCCCCTCATATCCGTCGGGATGAATGCGGTCACCATGGCAGGAGCGATTGAGGTAATCATGGCTCCACCAATGCCCTGAAACGCTCGCGAACCAATAAGGGTAAGAAACGAACCAGTAAGATCCGGAAGGGATCCACAGGTAAAAGAACCAAGCGTGAAGATAATAAACCCGCTTAAAAATATCTTTTTATACCCGATCAAATCTGAAATTTTTCCAAAAATGAGGACACAACCTGCCATAACGAGCAGGTATATGGTTGCTACCCAGGATACAGAAGCAGACGAGAGGGAAAATGCTTCAGAGATTGTTGGAAGAGCAATATTCACAATGGTCCCATCCAGGGATGCCATGAATATTGCAAGGGAGATGGCAATAATAATTGAAATATAACCTTTATGACGTGTTCTTGATGGAATATCCATATGGGTTTTTGGTTCAGGTTCTATTTGAAACGTATGAAATGAATCAAAAAAAATGACTAAAGAAGTCTGAAATTTTAAAAAAACCTGAATGAAAACGTGAAAAAGATTTATTGAGCCTGCATCTGATCTTTTTCAGGAACTGACGCAGTAATCACGGGTGTATCATTCTGTTTTTTCTCAGCAGGAATTATGGAACTTGATCTGATCTCAAGCTCCAAATCTGCCCCTGGTTTAAAGGGTATCGATGCAACCCAGACGCCGGTCTGTGGATCTTTGACCTCTGCCACATACTGATTGCCACATGCTGCATCATACATAAGGAATGTGATGGGGCTTCCTGTCTGAATATCTCCCGGTATAGTC
>NZ_DAONKG010000029.1:0-17544 GCF_035406105.1 Methanospirillum sp. | reverse complement strand
CCCCGGGTCAGAGCAGAGATGCAACTTCAGGAAAGCCGTGAACGCTTTCGTATCCTCTTTGATCAGTCACCCATCGGGCATATGGTCATCAGTCCGGAGGGAAGAATTACCGAGGTAAACCGTGCCTGGCTTACCCTGTTAAAACGCTCCCGTGATTCGGTTATCGGTCTTCCATTCAGTGAGATCGTCCATGAAGAGTCCAAACCACGCTTCTTTGCATGCCTTACGGAGGTGCTTAAATCAGATCACAAACACAGTCTGGAACTGGTGCTCATCGACGGAGAGAATGCACCGGTGACGGTCCTCATTGATGGCAGTGTCATCAGGAACAATGACGGGACCGTTGCGTATATGCAATGTGTCATCCGTGACATCACGTATCAGAGAAAGACAGAGAAACGGCTTCGCTGGACCGAATCACTCCTGACCGAGATTGTCAGTATGCTGCCGTTTGGTATTTGTGTAACAAGGGGTGCTGATCTTGAAATCGTTTATCACAACAAACATTTTCTGGATATCTGGGGTCCTGATCTGATATCTGAGATACCAAGAAAAGGAAGCCCCCCGACCCTTCAGGACTTTTTTTCCGTTACCGAAGGATTTTCAGGCCCCTTGATTTCCACATGGAATCCTGAGGCATGTAAAAACCCTGATGTCATATGCAGAGACATTGATCTTACCGGAAAACGGGTGATTCGTGCATTTCGACGTCTGATGTCAGAAGATGGCGAAGAAGAGAGAACACTCTGGGCATTTGAAGATATCACCCGGTTTAGAAATCAGGAAGAGGAGATACGCCGATATGCACGAAAGATTGAGATACTGAGCAGAATTATCTCTCTCTCCGGTAGGGCCGGTTCTGTCTCACTCCTCTGCGATCTCTCCCTTTCTGCCCTTATATCGGTTCTGCACTTTGAAGGAGGGGCATTTTATCTTCTGTCTGGTGACAGGAAAAACCCGGTGATGATTGCGAATTCAGGTCTGTCCCAGGAGTTTATTCTGGAAACAGAAGAGATCGTCCCTGATGATTATGCCTTTCTTTATAAAGAAGGAAAACCGCTCTTTACTAATAATCTCTCTCTTATCATGCCCGAATTTGCCAAAAAATGGGGCATTGCCGGGTCTGCATTTATACCCGTCTTATCTGGAGAGAGAATCATTGGTTCTATCCATCTGACCAGCAGCAGGCCTGCTCTAGTCTCTATTGAGGAGCAGGAGGTCCTGCTTGGTATTGGAAGGGAGATTGGAAATGGTCTTCAGCGTCTTTCAGATCAGAAGCAATTACATGAAGAACGGAGAAATCTGGAAAATCTTGTTCAATCCATCGGTGATCTTGTCATCGTCATCGATGCGGCGACCACCACGATCCTTGCGGTAAACGAGGAGGTCTCCAGAAAGACCGGGCTTTATAAAGAGGAACTGATCGGGCGTCAGGTCTGTGAGAGTAACACAGCGTATCTTACGTACCTTCCCCTTGAAAAAGCGGCATATGACAATCAGCCGGTAAAATATGCCGTCCCCCAGCCTGACGGGTCACGAACCATTATGGAGACCAGGGTTACATCCGGATCATGGAATGGAAAATCGGCGTTCTTCTGCCTCTGCAGGGATGTAACATCCCAGATGATGGCCCAGGAAGAGATCCGGGTATCAGAGGAGCGGCTGAATGCCATCTTTGTCACCTGTCCGATTGGTATTATCCTCTTTGACCCTGATGACACCATCATCCAGATAAACCCGGCAGCGGTATCCATGTTTGGAATAACAGATCCACTCGCCCTAGTCAGATACCACTACAAGAATGATCCGAATATCCCTGATCCGATAAAGAAGAGAATTGAAAATCGGGAGGCATTTACCGCTGAAATGACCTACGATGTATCCAGGGCCGGATTCGGAGGGGAATTCAGGGATACCGGTACTGATGTTTTGTATATCAGGATTATGGTCACGCCGGTCACGTTTTCGGTGTCGGGGATCCGGGATGGGTATTATATTCTGATTGAGGACATCACCGCACGCCATCATATTGAAACTGAGCTTCGGTCTTTGACACAGAAACTGGCCAGAATCATGGATGCCAGTAATGACGGCTTTTTTATGTACCAGGTTCAGGATAACACCATCACCATCTCACCCCGGCTTATTCAGATGCTTGGCCTTCCAATGGACCGGGAAGAGTATCCGCTCTCTGAGATCCTTGCATATGTGCATGAAGATGATCGTTTCGTACTGCAATCTCTATTTGATTCACTAGGAGAAGACGGACCTGATAGTATGTCACATGAGATTCGGATGAAACATCCGGAGGGAGGGTGGATCTGGGTCTATTTCAGAGGGAAGGTAACGGGATATGATGATGCAGGACATCCGCTCGGGTGTGCCTGTGCGGTGACTGATATTACCAGAAGAAAAGAGAGTGAGCAGAAACTTTTAGAGAGTGAGAACTTTAACCGTGGCCTTATCAGCAGTCTTCCAGATTATATTCTGATCTATGATCAGTCCGGGACCATTTTATATGTGAATGAGAGTTCGCTTCAGGCTATGCGGACAACATATGAAGATATTATCGGGAAGAACATTCTGGATTTCATCGTTCCTGAAATGCGTGGCTTTGTCAGGGATCAGTCTGAAAGAAGGATGCGGGGAGAGAAGGTTGCCCGGTACGAGACCCGAATCCTGCGTTCTGACAACTCGACTATTGATGCAGAGGTTCAGGCAACCGGCATCCTCTACGAAGGGAAGCCTGCGGTCGTTGCCGTTTTGACAGATGTCACCGAACGGAAACGAAGTGAAGAAGAACTCGCCAGGTACGCTGAGACACTAAAAGGGACGGTAAAAGCGCTTGCAGCATCAAACCGGAAACTCAACCTCCTGTCGAATGTGACCAGACATGACATATTAAACCAAGTTCATATTGTCATGAGTTACCTGGCCCTTCTTCAGGAGAATTCACTTGATCCGGAGATTGAACAATTCCTTGAGAAGATAGCACAAGCGGTTGGCTTTATTAAGAAACATATTGAATTTACGAGAACGTATCAGGAGATCGGTGTCCATTCACCTGTCTGGCAACGCCCCGAAGAGATCCTTCGAAAATTGGACTTTGAAGGAAAACAGGTCATGATAGATCTTCAAAATCTCGAGATGTATGCAGATCCGCTTCTGCCAAAAGTCTTTGAAAATTTGCTGGATAACACCCTCCGTCATGGAATAGAGGTCACCACAATATCAGTCAGGTATGAGATACAGCCAGATTCCCGGCTGATGGTGGTGTGGGAGGATGACGGGACCGGCATCTCGGATGATGCCAAAACCCGGATTTTTGAACGGGGATATGGGAAGAATACCGGTCTTGGGCTCTTTCTAATAAGGGAGATACTCTCCCTTTCGGGGATTACCATTTATGAAGCTGGAAGAAGTGGAGAAGGTGCCCGGTTCTGTCTCCTCATTCCTGAAGGAATGTATCGGTTTCATGCGCATGATGCATAAGATATTCATGAAATATTAGAATTTTTCTGGTCATGCGACTACTTTTGATATTATTTTTTAAAATGGTCACAATTTCGTAACATCTTTATAATATTCGTACGAACCTAATGCTGGTTAGTTCTATGCATATTCCAGATGCGTTTATTCCACTTCCCCAGGCAGCAGTCTACTGGATTATTGCCCTTGTATTTCTTGGTCTTGCAGTCCGGTGGGCCAGATCTGAATTAAACGAGGATAAAATCCCTCTGATTGCTGTTCTTGCCGCTGGTATCTTTGCCCTCCAGAGTTTTAATCTGCCGGTATCGATGGGAACCAGTGGCCATCTTGTCGGCGGCGCCTTGGCAGCCATCGTTCTGGGGTCCCCCTTTGCCGCGGTCTTCATCCTGACGCTGGTACTTATCATCCAGGGATTCATTTTCGGTGATGGTGGTATCACGGTAATGGGTGCGAATATCCTGAATATGGGTGTAATCGGTGGTTTTGTCGGGTATTACTCGTTCCAGGGTCTGTTAAAAGTGGTGAAAAACCCGTATATTTCAAGTGCTTTTGCTGCATGGCTTGCCTGTCTTATCCCGGCACTTGCCTGTGCAATTGAGATGGCAATTGCAGGAACGTTCCCTCTTGTTCCCGGTCTTGTGGCAATGGGGATATACCACGCCATCATCGGGGTCATTGAAGGAATTGTGACAGCAGTCATCATCTATGTTCTTGCCATGGCCCGTCCGGACCTTGTTGATACATCAGTCGGAGTTACATCAGCATGATTGATAATAAAACGTTCTTAATCGGTGGCGTTCTGCTTGCCCTCGTAATCGGTATCGTTGCAGTTTTCCTTGCATCAGGCGACCCGGATGGTCTTGAAAGCACAGCACTGGTGGTATCAGGACAAAAAGACCTCACTGGCCTTTCACCAGAAGACGGAGATCCGGAGGTTATCGGGACCGGTTCCTTTGCATATGAATCACCCATGCCTGATTATTCCCTTGGTGAAGAACTGGGATCGACAGGGAACATGATTGCAATTGTGGTCGGAACCTTGCTCACCCTTCTTGTGGTACTGGGTGCGTCATATATCATCAGAATGAGTAAACAAGGCCAGTACTAATTACATCCAAATCTTTCTCTTTTTCTTTCATTGTATTACGGAAATTATTTCAGTATTATTTTATTGTAGCAGTGGTAATCCATAGTACTGAATACCCAACCCAGGTTTTCCCCTCTCGCATAAAGGAGATACCCAAATCATGCACATCATCGAGACGCAGGATCTCTGTCATACCTATAAGGGCAATATCCATGCCTTGAAAAATATCTCATTTATCGCTCCCAGAAATACCAGAATTGCAATCATCGGCCCGAATGGTGCCGGCAAAAGTACATTATTCAAGCATTTTAACGGAGTCTTAAAACCAACAAGCGGGAAGGTCCTGATCAGGGGAGAGCCAATCACGAAAGAGAACATCCGTGAGGTGAGACGGACGGTGGGGCTGGTCTTTCAAAACCCGGATGATCAGATCTTTTCGCCAACCGTTGAGCAGGATGTGGCATTTGGACCGACGAATATGGGTCTTGATGATGAGGCGGTCAGACACCGGGTATCAGAAGCGTTACGGACCGTCGGTTTGTCAGAGTACCGGACACGAGTTCCCCATCATCTGTCTGGTGGAGAGAAGAAACGGGTTGCAATAGCAGGTATTATTGCGATGGAACCGCAGGTACTGGTTCTGGATGAACCGACTGCAGGCCTTGACCCACAGGGAATCAGGGAGATTATCCGGTTTATCCGGGAAGTATCGGTCAAATATGGGATGACTGTGATCTTTTCAACTCATGATATCTCCCTGGTTGCAGAACTGGCAGAATATATCTATGTCATGAATAACGGTTCATTTGTTGCCGAGGGAACAGTTGCCGAGATATTCTCACAGCCTGACCTTCTCACCAGTGTCCGCCTTGATCTGCCTATCCTGCCAAAACTTATCTTGTTCCTAAGGTCAAAGGGAGTTGCCATAGATATGGGGTATACCTATCAGGAGGCTGAAGCTGCATTTTTAAAAGCCTTTGGAAAGATTGCATGATTGAAGACTTATTTGATCTTGAGCAGGTGACATCCAGAACAAGTCTTATCCATTCTCTGGATGCACGGGTGAAGATCATCATCTGCATTGCTGCGATTGTTGCACTTGTTGCTGTCCCGTATTCACCGGTTGTCTATACAGTATCCGCCATCTTTTTTGTTCTTTTTCTCGTTCTCTGGATCCTCTCCGGTATCCCGGTGATGGTCTACATTCGTCGGTTGTTTATTGCCCTTCCCTTTGGATTTATGCTCTGTGGATTTCAGATCTTTTTTAAGAACCGGTACTATACTGACTACCACACGCTGCTTGAGCTCCCCTTTGGTATCCAGGTATTCTATGAGTCGGTTCAATTTGCAACCATTCTGCTTGTCAAATTTCTTGTCTGTTATTCGTTTATCGTCCTGCTGTCATCGACCTCATCGCTTCAGGACCTCCTTGAGGCAGCAGGCCGGTTAAAAGCCCCTCCTGAATTGATTCTTGCGCTGGGTATGATGATTCGGTATCTTTTTGTCTTTGGCACCATCTACCGGAAGGTGACCGATGCTTTAAAGGCACGGTTGTTTGATCCATTTGACCACCGGTTGCCGTACCGGTACCGAATCGTCAATATGGGATACATGATGGGTTCGCTCTTTATCAGATCACTTGAGCAGGGGGAGAGGACCTATGCCAGCATGCTCTGCAGGGGGTACGGGCGTGACAGTTATATCTTTATCAGGGATAAACCACTGCATAGTTCGGATCTGATCTTCCTGTTCTCCTGTCTATTTATTATCATCCTGGTTCCTTTGTTCTGCTGGTATGATCCCTACGCCCTTATGGATCATACGATATTTGGGTAACCTTTCTCTCGTCTGAACTCTTCTCATCTTGAAGCAGAGAATAGTCTGAAGAGAGAAGGTGTAAAAAGACCAGGGCATAATAGCGCAGGAATGTAACCACCGGTGTCATGACAATGAGACTGATGACTGCCATTAGAAGAAAGGGCAGGATAAACCCGGTACTCATAATTTCCTCAAAGGAAGAGAGTCCGGGGATCATCATGAGCAATGAAAACCCAAGCCCTTCCATCAACCCGGCCAGCAGGATACCAAGGATGATTCCGGTCATGAGAGTAAGTCCGATTTTTATCATCAGATATATCCCCATCTCATCCCATTTCCCCCGTATTTCCTGAAGGAGAATAAACCAGCCGCGAATAATGCCACAGGTATGAACGATCATGACTGGCACAATAAAATCCGTGGTAATGATGGTAAGCATCCATACCGGAATGATCAAAATCAAAAGCCCGGCCAGTGCATACAAAAGAGCGATATACAATACCGCAGGATTATCAGGATGAGATGAGAGAACCGGAACAGCGATGGTCATCACTGCAATGAGGGCACAGATTCCAATTATGGCAATAGTGACCAGGTAAAATCCAAGCAGCCGGATGCCCATTCCTGTTCGGGCCCAAAGTGAGGGAAGTATCTGTTTTGTTTCAGATGAGAGGTAATCTACGAATATGAACTGGAATATGGAACTGAAGAGGGCATATCCCAGTAAAATGAGGAGAAGTCCGGTCATGACTGTTGCAATCATGGACGTCCCGTTCGCGATTATATCTCCTTTTGATTCCATGAGAAAGGGAATATCTCCATATGATAGATCTGGAACCGGACTTGAAATCCATGCCCCGATGAAGAAGGAGATGATGAGAAGACGTACAATCTGACCTGGCTTCATCGGCCAGAACCGCCTGATGGTATACCGTACAGCCGGAGAGAGTGCAAGAATGGCCAGATATTCACTCACCACCATCACCTGTCAGGAGCAGATCTGCTCATATTCAGTGCATACTGACACTGATGCCTACGGGAAATTGTCTGAACCGGACAGGCTGTACACTGGGGTGTTTTTTTACAGATTGTATTCCCAAGGTATACGATCTGGGCATGAAAGTCATTATATAACGGGACATCCGGGGATAACCGATCCATGAAGAATTGTTGCATATCCGCATAGGATGCCTGTTCATGGAACCATCCCTGTCGGTACCCGATCCGCCGGGTATATGCATCGACTACAAAAACCGGTTTTTCAAGAGCATATAAGAGTATCGAATCAACCGTCTCTGGTCCAAACCCTGAAAGATTAAGAAGTTCCTCTCTGATCTGTCCAAGGTCACGGGATGCCATCTGGCTGATATCCCCATTGCAGTTCTCAAAAAACCAAGTAAGAAATACGATGATCCGCTGTGCTTTCTGGTTATAATAACGCGATGATCGGATCAGGGGAGCAATTGTATCCGGTCCGGCCTGAATCAATGCATGTGCATCCATAAGCCCTGCTTCTTTGAGTGCACAGACCGCCTGATAAGCGCCGTTCCATGATACATTCTGGGCTAAAACGGCACCAATAATCGTCTCAAATGCAGAATCAGCAGGCCACCAGTTCCGGGGACCAAATATATTCCGAAGAGCAGTATACCATATCACAAGGTCTGGTCCGTTCCATTCCTTCATTTTATTAATTCACATAGAATATGGAATGGATTACACAATAACCAGCATGGTTACAGAGGTATCATACGTTTCGAATACTCCTAATACTGTATGGACTCGCGGATTCGTATTATCCTCTTTTGTGGCATACTCATACTTTTCATCATCCCCCTCTTCATTATCGCTGGGTCTGAGACCTCATGGTCTTTGTATACTCTTATACGGATTGCAGGGGTATGGGGTTTTATCTCATTATCTTTTGGCGCTCTTCTGAACATGAATAAGAATGCGGTGAAATCACAGTTTGGAAAGCCTTTTCTCAAAATTCATCATATCTTTGCGATAGGCGGGCTTATTCTTATTACCCTGCATCCGGTCCTCTACGCATACCTGGCTTTGAATCCTGGTGTTTTTATTCCTGATACCTCTTCGCTCTATGATTTTCTGGCAACAGGCGGGCGAATTGCATTTATTCTGATCTATCTGGCCTTTTGTGCCGGTATTTTCAGAATGGCTCTAAAAAACCGGTGGAGATTTATTCATGGTCTGATATATCCGGCTCTCATACTCGCGGTGGTGCATGCAAATCTCATCGGCCAGACGATGGTCAATCCGATAGTTTCGGTAATAATCAACGGGCTGGCCCTTTTGGTTGGTCTTACCTTTGTCATGGTGCGAATCCGTCGAAGAAGGAAAAACGGTGATGAGAGCCATACATCCCTGCGACTGACCGGTGCATCAGAAGAGCAGATCAACAGGAGTGCCAAAGATGAACAAAGGAATTGAAACGATATGCACTGTCGTCTGATTGCATGGTTTTTCCCCCAAAAAAGCGTTTGATATGGATTGGGGATTGCTATGTCGTTACGTTAAAAGGATGACTTCATGAAAAGGGGTGACTCTTCAAGTTCCAAAACCCATAAAACCTCATAGTACGAGTGATGTATTCAGATATGGCTCCGACGTCAAAGCCGAAATCAGCACCATCATCAGATCAGAATACCATTGATGGTCCGCTCTCCTTTGAAAAGGTCTGGTTCATGTTTCAGGAAACTGATAAAAAATTACAGGAGACAGATAAAGATCAATAAATGAGAGCAACTATTCACTTTCCAGTGGGGAAAATTAGTCGAATCCCTGGTAGAAGGAGATATTATTAAAATCCTGAATCAGCTGGGTATAGAGGTCACCGATACCATAAAACGGAGGTCTGGCAGGCGTGACGGAATCGATTATGTGTTTGATATCATTGCCATCAATGGAGCTGAAGTTGTCATTGTTGAGGTAAAAACCACACCCAGACCGGAAGACATCAAACATTTTCTCAGGAAGTTACAGCAGGCAAAGAAATGGATGCCGGAGTACGCTGACAAGAAGATCTATGGAGCTGTCGCTTTCATGTCAGAAGATGCAGGGGCGAGAGCTATGGCTGAGAAAAACGGACTATTTGTGATCCGGGCTACTGGAGATAGTGCCAGTATCGTAAATGCGGACAATTTTGTGCATAAGTCCTGGTGATCATTCTCCTGCTTTTTTTGTGTATCGGGTTCCCGTTCCGGTATGATAAGTGCACCAGTCAGATCGATGCATGGTGCAGTATGATGTGGAGTCATGAGACCATAATCTTGCGATCAGTAGGGTATAATTTAATGCACAGGATGGCATACCAGTTTCATGAGACAATGACCCTCATGCCTCCACATGTATTGATTGTCGATGATGAACCCGCCTTAAATGAGTTATTTGTTATAGGTCTCAATAAATATGGGTTTAAAACTGAGGGGGTTCTTGGCGGGCAGGAGTGTCTGGATCTGCTCAGTACCCACTATCGTCCAGATATTATTCTTCTGGATATGATGATGGAACCAATGGATGGATGGGAGACGCTGAACCGGCTGAAACGTATTGAGGAGCTTAAGAACATCCCGGTTATCATGCAGACAGGTAAGAATCTTACCTATCGTGAAGCTGAACAGTTTTCGTATTGCATCGAAGATTACATCATGAAACCCGTTACGCCGAAACGGTGCATTGATCATATCACGTCTGCGCTTGAGAAAGTCAAATCAATAGAAGAGATAATAAACCATGGATTGCGCGCCGGATTGCCTGAAGAGAAGATACGAAAGTTCGCCCGGCTCTATCGGACGATTGAGGTAGCCAGAAAACTTCTGATCATCCTTGAAGAACGATATGGGAATCATAACCCGGCAGAAGAAAACGACACATATGGACCGGATGAATATTCAGAGTTTCTCCGTCGTCTTGAGCGGGAATATGATGAACTCCAAAAAGAGATTGGTACCATGAGTGGTCTGAAACCGCTTGTAAAGAGTTCTCCTTAAAACTTTGTTACTCTTCTTCATTACATCCGTTTACTACACATGATGAGATGATAGATCCCACGGCCCTGAAGGCATCCTGAAGATCCTGGTAGTTAGGAATGTGTGCCTCACCCAGCATGTCAATGGCAGCTTTCATGGAATCCCCGCCAAGGAGGCATCCAACCACCATCGATCGTGTAAACCGGGAGAGACGGATCATCTCATGAGCAAGGTTTTTGGGGTCCATCAGAGCCACCGGAGCGGTTATGACTACCGCTATGTCCCAGAAGTTCTGGTATTTAATAAGAATGTCAAAGACCCGGGCAAATCGGGACGCATTGCTGTCACCAAGCAGATCAACCGGATTTTTGTGTGACCAGAGATCAGGGAGGAGCTTGTTTAACTCCTCATAGACCACATCAGGCAGGTTGATCATCTCAAGGCCATATTTTTCTGCGTAATCTGAAGCCAGTACTCCAAAGCCGCCGGCATTGGTAAGGATTATTGTTCGTTTCCCTCGGGGGTATCCTTCCGAGACAACGAGCCGGGCGATATCAAACGCCTCGCTTAAGGAGAATGCCGGAATGACTCCCGCCTGTCTGAATGCGGCAATATATGTCTCAAAGCTGCCCGCGAGCGATCCGGTATGTGACGAGGCCGCCTCCCGACCCCGAACTGATGATCCGGATTTTAATGCAATAACCGGTTTTCGTCCCCGCATGGTTGCAGCGTACCTGATAAAATCCCTCCCGTCCCGAATCTCCTCCACGTACAGAATAATTGCATAGGTGGTCGGATCCTGATCCAGTACCTGCAGGTATTCAAGAAAGCCCATATCACTCTGGTTTCCCACACTGATGACTGAAGAAAATCCGATACGACGTGATATGGACCAGTCAAGAACGGTTGTGATGATCGCACCACTCTGGGAGATAAATCCGATCTGACCGGACAGGGGCGACTGGACATCAAAGGTTGCATTCAGTTCCAGGGGCGGTATGATAATTCCCAGACAGTTCGGTCCTACAATCCTGATTCCTGTCTCCCGCGCCACACGAAGCAGTTCATCCTCGATCTTCTTCCCTTCCTCCCCGGTTTCCCTAAATCCGGCGGTAAGGATGACCGCCACTTTTACTCCACGCAGACCTGCTTCATGGACGATCTCCGGGACCTTTGGTGCAGGGATGGCCACAACCACCATCTCAACTGGTTCAGGGATATCTGATATGGTTTTATACACTGGAATACCAAGGATCTCTTCTGCCTGTGGATTGACCGGGTACAGTTTTCCCTTAAAGTTCAGGAGATTTCGAAAGACGGCATATCCTACTTTCCCAGGAGTTCGCGAGGCTCCCACAACGGCAATTGATGAGGGGTGTAGGATGTCAGGGACTGGAGGGAGCTCGGGTCGTGCTGCGGCCGGTGCTATCTCACCGGTCTGTGTATAAATGCGTGCATCAACAGCACAGGCCCCCTGTTCATAAAGGATAACGGGATTTATATCAAACTCAATAATCCGGTCATCTTCAAAGAACATGGTCCCGGCTTTTTGCAGGAGTGTGACAAGTGCATCTTCATCCAGTGGTTTTCTTCCCCGAAATCCTGAAATGAGCTTGTATCCGCTCATTTCCCGAATCATATCCCGGTATTCATCAGGGGTGACTGGAAGCACCCGCATGGAAAAGTCATGGAGTAGCTCAACCAGGATACCTCCCATACCGACGGTTATGATCTTACCAAATGAAGGATCAATCCGTCCTCCGATTAAAAACTCTGTTCCGGGTGGTGCCTCCTGAACAACCATATATCCGGAGATCTCAGCATCCAAAACGGTGTTCTGTACCTTGCTATCCATCTGGATCAGCGCGTCCCGTACTGCATCAGGGCAGGAGAGATTGAGTGCAACTCCCCCCGCATCTGACTTGTGAATGACCTGGGGAGAGACGATTTTAATAACGACCGGATACCCCAGTTTTTCTGCGGCTTTTACCGCATCCTCATGAGATGGTGCAAAGAAAAATTCTGGAACAGGAATTCCGTGCTCGCGTAATATCTGGTATGCTTCGTATTCAGGGAGGAGTTTTTTCTCCATGGTTTTTCCTGAAGTTGATTATAGAGTAAGAATGAGATAAGGGTTATCTCTTAGAGATTCCGAAGGAGTGCCTGAAAAATTCCTTTTCTGAGAAGTTCTTTTGCCACTGGCCCCTCGGGAAGGTCGACAATATCTGAGAGCGGGTGACCATTAATAAAGAATGCGGATGAATTTTCTGGTATGGCTGCCTCATAGGAATTATTGATATAAATAAGTTCCACTCCGGTGTTGCTCCTTTATGTTTCCATTCCACCCTGAGCACAATCTTTTCAATAACGTCTCCTCCACATCCTGGACAATTACCACATTTATCCGGAGTACATCCGGAACTGCTGATTTCCGTCATATCGTTCCTCATAAAATGTGCCCGGTCGGGCGGTGTATGTGTCTCGTATCTATGGGTTGTATGCGGTCATGGGTATTCGTTTCGGTTTGTCGAAAAATTGGGTGACTTTTATTGAGTGAATTCAGAGAAAATATTTTGTGCAGGTGTGCTCCCGGAGACGGTGAATGTCAGGTGGGGGTGTTTGGCATGTGGGGGGGGCTTGGAGGATTACCAATTCAGGGGACCGTTCCGGTTTTTCTCTGCACACTATACACGTCCGTTTGTCCGGGTATATGAGGCTATAGGAAACAGGGTGAAAGTGAAAAACAGGAAAACTCAGGATTGCATCAGGGATATTATATCGATTATTTTCAGATAATCTGATGAGAATAGGAGTAAAAATTTTCAGGTTCACTTTCGCAGAGGCACAGTTTCCAGTAAAAAGCTCAAGGATCATGCATGAGAATCAGATAGGGATCAACACTGAAATGGGCGACGGGAAGATCATACTCCACCTTGACATGGATTCGTTTTATGCCTCGGTTGAGATCCGGGACAATCCGTCACTCTCCGGACGGCCGGTTGTGGTTGGTGCAGATCCCATGCACGGAACAGGCCGCGGGGTGGTAAGTACCTGTTCGTATGAGGCACGGGCGTATGGTCTGCACTCGGGTATGCCGATATCACAGGCATATCACCTCTGTCCTCATGCGGTCTTTATTCGGCCCAGGATGGCGCTCTATGCTGCAGTCTCATCCAGGATAATGCAGATTCTCAAAAGCATGACCCCGGAGATCGAGCAGGTATCTATTGATGAGGCATATTGTGATCTGACCGGTGATCAGTCATATGTTCGTGCCAGCTCACATGCAGAAGATATAAAGCAGGTCATCCGTGAGCAGGAGGGACTGACCTGCTCAGTCGGGCTTGGGCCCTCACGCATATATGCAAAGATGGCATCAGAGCAGCAAAAGCCGGACGGGTGTGTGATAATCCCTCCAGAGGATCTCCTTTCATTTTTGCATCCGCTTCCAGTGGGCAAAATTCCGGGTATTGGAAAGAGATCCGTTGCGGTACTGGCGAGCATCGGAATACTCACCGTCGGAGATATTGCCAGGTGTGATATTCAGATCTTACAGGATTTATTTGGGTCCCATGCCGTCAGGCTTTCCGAGATTGCACGAGGTCTTGACCGGGAGGGTCTGCGTACATCCGGAAAACGGAAATCAATCAGTCGTGAACATACGTTTTTAAAGGATTCACTCTCTCCGGATGAGATCCTCTCCTCACTTCATGAGATGGTTCTTTCTGTCTGTCATGAGCTGGAAAGACGGGATAGCTACTCGCGCACCATCGGCCTCCGGATTCGCGATTCTGGTTTTATCACGAAAACCAGGTCAGTTACCCTTATACAACCGACCCGTGAGGTCAGGATTATTGAAAACGCAATCGACACCCTCTTTGCTGAGATGTGGGATATGACTCCGGTTCGTCTGATTGGGATTAGGGTATCCGGACTTGTTCATCATGATCCGGTTCAGCGCACCCTCTTTGATTTTTAAACTCCCTGCTCTGTATTCCGGCAGGTGAACCGGCCGGTACCCTGACTGGCGGTACCATGAGGCCAAAAACCTGAATACACAAACACAAGGATTGATACCTTTATTAAAGAGACATAATAGTATGGGAGATTCAGGGGGACATTTTGAGAAGGGAAGGTGGGTTGAGGAAGAAAGCCACGTCCCGTCTTCAGCTGATAATCAGGATGATATTGAAACCAGGCTCCGTTCAGCGGCCGGTCAGATTGGCCGGGGCATTGATGAATTGCTTGCGGCAGGTGGTGATCTCATCGGCACCCAGGAAGGAAGACAACACCTGGGCAGAAAACTTGACCAGATTACCGGAGACCTCATCCGGATCTGCGAAGATATCCGGCGTGAGGGTGGAGAGTTTATTAACCAGGCACGAGATCGTATTATGAAGTGACGTTTCTGCATACGCAGAACCAAAGTGTATCCCTTTTCGCTGACTGTCGGATCTATATATGCCCAAATGGCTTGATGTTGGAACCCAGGTAATAAACCTGGACTATATCCAGAAATTCCTCGTCGTCGAAGTAACGAAGGAAAGGAAAGGGCAGGTTGTCGTTGAAAAGGCGATCCTTCGTGCCCAGCTGAAGGATGGCGAACAGGTAAACATAGCGGCATTTAAAAATAAACTGGATGCCATGACTTGGATCCGTACCCGGCTTCGGAATAGCGAAGAAAAGGTAATTCAGGTCAGATAATATTTTTTCGCACTCCTCTTTACACCCCGTAAGTGAGGGAGCAAAGGAATGTTTATCTCTCCGAAAAGTGAGAGAAAAAGGCATGAGCAAAGGCTTTGCTGTTCCTCTTGATGTTCCGAAAAGTGAGCAGGATACGTATATCCGGAATTTGAAAACGATTACTCATGATTCCGGCCGGTTGATGCTTTTTGCCGGGGACCAGAAGATTGAGCATCTGAACGATGACTTCTATGGCGAGGGAATTCATCCTGATGATCATGATCCTGAGCATCTCTTCAGAATAGCAGCAAAAGCAAAGATCGGATGCTTTGCAACACAGCTCGGTCTTATTGCAAAATATGGTGCCGATTATCCCAAGATTCCCTATCTGATTAAGATCAACTCCAAGACCCATCTGGTCCCGACTGCGCAGCATGAACCCTTTTCAAATCTGCTAAATACCGTCGAACAGGTAGTTGCATTTAAAAAGAGCAGTAAACTGAACATTCTCGGTATTGGATATACCATTTACCTTGGCTCAGAATATGAATCTGCCATGCTCAGTGCTGCTGCACAGGCCATTTTTGAAGCACATCAGAACGGACTCGTCACCGTACTCTGGATCTATCCCCGGGGAAAAGCGGTTAAAAATGAGAAGGATCCACACCTTATCGCCGGTGCTGCCGGGGTCGCTGCCTGTCTGGGTTCTGACTTTGTCAAGGTAAATCCGCCGAAAGGAGAGGGAGCATCATCAGCAGAACTTATCAGGGAGGCAACGCTTGCGGCAGGGCGGACCAAGGTGGTCTGTGCAGGCGGCTCCAGTGTTGATCCGGCAACATTTCTGACCCAGCTGTGGGAGCAGATCCATATCGGCGGATGTTGTGGTAATGCAACAGGAAGGAATATCCATCAGAAACCACTTGATGAAGCGGTTCGGATGTGTAATGCCATCTACGCCATAACCGTGGATGGGGCAAGTGTGGAAGAAGCGATTAAGATTTATCATGGCTGATACTGCTGATAAAATTAAAACGATAGGGATTCTGACCGGGGGAGGGGACTGCCCTGGTCTGAATGCGGTCATTCGTGCAGTGGTAAAGACCGCACATCTTTATGGCTACTCAGTCATCGGGATTCGGAACGGATGGAAGGGTATTGTTGAAGGGGATGTAGAGCCCCTGACTGAGTTTTCAGTAACCGGTATTCTGCCAAAAGGTGGCACCATACTTGGTACATCACGCACCAACCCCTTAAAAAGCCAGGAACAGACGCAGCAGATGCTGACGAATCTGAAACGGTTCGGAATTGATGCGGTTGTAGCCGTTGGCGGGGATGATACCCTCAGTGTTGCAACCCGGCTCCATCAGATGAATATTCCGGTGGTCGGGATACCAAAGACGATAGATAATGACCTCTCGGGAACTGATTATACCTTTGGGTTTGATACGGCTGTTTCAATTGTCACCGATGCCATTGATCGGCTTCATACCACAGCAGAGTCGCATCACCGGATTATGGTGCTCGAGGTGATGGGCCGGCATGCCGGGTGGATAGCGACGATAGCAGGGATAGCCGGTGGTGCAGATCAGATTCTGATCCCTGAAGTTCCTTTTGATATCGATGATGTCTGTGAAGGCCTGAAGAAGAGGCGTGAGCGGGGAAAAAAGTTCTCAATTGTCGTTATTGCAGAAGGAGCAAAACCGACTGATATGGCTCATTTTGTCACAGCCTCCTCAAAAGTTGACGATTTCGGGCACGAACAACTCGGTGGCATCGGTCATCTGCTTGGTCGTGCAATCGAAGAACGGGTTGGTTCGGAGACCCGGGTGACGGTTCTTGGTCATGTGCAACGGGGCGGTTCTCCAACGGCTCATGACCGTGTCCTTGCAACCAGGTATGGTGTGAAGGCGGTTCAACAGATTCATGAGGGAAAATATGGGGTTATGGTCGCCCTTCATGGAGATAAAATTGTACCTGTCCCCCTGAGCGATGCCATTACCCAGAAAAAGGTAGATCCTGAGCTTTACGAGATGGCCCGCATCTTTTACTAGTTACTTTCCAATTTTTACCAGAATCTCTTCCAGAGATGGGTATTTTGACTCGATTCGTTCGACTGTACCCCCGCTTGCGGTGATGGTACTGGTAATCTCATTGAGTGCCTCAATGGAGTGAGCAACAGACATCCACAGGTTTCCTGAGCGTTCAGCCGGGATGGAGGGTGTTGATTCTTCAGGCCAGATGAACCATATCTCGTATCTGATTGAACCAAACTGCTCGCGCAGCTCAGGCATCGTGCCAAACACCACCACCTTTCCCCGCCTGAGGATCATGACATGGTCACAGATCTCTTCCACCTGGGCCAGATTATGGGCAGAGAGGATGATGGTTTTTCCCTGCATTCTCAGTTGCTTGAGATATTCGATGATAAATCTGGTTGTCATCGGGTCAAGGCCTGATCCTGGTTCATCATAGATAAGG